>NZ_JBLVPS010000026.1:0-49206 GCF_048286515.1 Flavobacterium rhamnosi
AAAAAAGTATTTAATTGTCACTTGTATATCTAAAATGATTAGAAGTATTTGCATTTTCAATTCATCCCCCGTCTAAAGACCCAAGTGTATGGGGGCTTTCTTGAAAAATTATCGTAACCGCCAGCTAATTTTTTTATAGGTGTTGCATTGCTTTTTATTGTGTTGTTACTATTCACAATAGTACAAAAAAAAACCTACAAATAAATTGTAGGCTTTGATGAAAAATAATGTAACTTATTTGAATTAATTAAGAGTTCAATATTTTTTCCTGGTGACCAATACTTTCCTGGTGGATGTTTTTGAATAATTTAACTATAAATTCTTCTGTCAATCCTTTTTTTCCACCTTCCAAAATCATTTTCTCCTGGATTTCGTTCCAACGGTTGTTTTGCAGTACTGCAACGTTAGCGTCCTTTTTTACTTGACCAATCTCGTCAGCAACTTTCATACGTTTCCCTAACAATTCTAATAAGTTAGCATCCAAAACATCGATATTTGCTCTCAATTTTGTCATCTTATTTGTAAATTCATCCGTATCACCGCTTACTTTTCTCACTTTCAAATCTTTGAAAATTTGTTTCAGTGCGTCTGGTGTAACTTGTTGAGCTGCATCACTCCAAGCATTATCCGGGTCATTGTGTGTTTCGATGATCATACCGTCATAATTCAAATCCAATGCTTCCTGAGTTACTTCAAGAATCATATCACGGTTTCCTGTAATATGAGATGGATCAATAATTAAAGGTAAATCAGGAAATTTATTTTGCAACTCAATAGCAATTTGCCATTCTGGAATATTTCTGTATTTCGTTTTCTCATAAGTAGAAAAACCTCTGTGAATAACTCCTAAATTCTTAATTCCAGCAGCATGCAAACGCTCAACTCCTCCAAGCCATAAAGCCATATCCGGATTTACTGGGTTTTTAACCAATACGATTTTATCTGTTCCTTTTAATGTATCTGCAATCTCCTGAACCGCAAATGGATTTGCAGTTGTACGAGCACCTACCCATAACACATCAATATCATGCTCTAAAGCCAATTTACAGTGCGCTGCAGTTGCAACTTCAGTTCCCATTAGCAAACCTGTTTCTGCTTTTGCTTTTTGCAACCATTTCAATCCTATTTCTCCAACACCTTCAAATCCTCCCGGACGGGTTCTTGGTTTCCAAATTCCTGCTCTAAAAACACTTACATCTGAATCTTTCAATTCATGTGCAATTTTCAATACTTGTTCTTCTGTTTCAGCACTACAAGGTCCTGCGATCACAAATGGATGAGTCAAATTGAATTCGTTCAGCCAATTTCTCATTTCTTTCTTGTTTTCCATTTTTTCTAATTATTAATTTTTTATTATTTTATTCTGTGTTGTTCTTTTTAACTGTAAACTGCTATTCCAGCTGATTTACTTTTTTACATTTATTCCGTTTAATATCTCCTTTATTTTATTCACACTCTGCATTTCATTATAAATTGCATCATAATCTTCCTTTTCTAATAACTCCTTAAACTTTGATAAATTAGAAATATATTCATCCAGTGTCTTTACTACCTGCTTCCTGTTTTGTTTAAAAATAGGCGTCCACATTGCAGGGGAACTTTTGGCCAAACGAACTGTACTTTCAAAACCGGAACCTGCCATGTCAAAAATATCCTGCTCGTCTTTCTCTTTATTAATCACCGTTTTCCCAAGCATAAATGCGCTGATATGAGACAAATGCGAGACATAAGCGATGTGTTTGTCATGTGATTTCGGATCCATATAACGAATTCTCATTCCCATAGCAGTAAAAAGTTGCAACGCTTTTTCCTGTAATTTGAAAGTCGTTTTCTCCACCTCACAAATAATATTTGTCTTCCCTTTAAACAATCCTTTTATCGCTGCAGAAGGCCCAGAAAACTCTGTTCCTGCTATAGGATGCGTTGCTATAAAATTCCTTCTTTTAGGATGATTGGCAACCGCTTCACAAATAGGTGTTTTTGTTGAACCAACTTCAAAGACAATCGTATTATCACCAATAACGTCCAATACCTTTGGCAAAACAGTCAACGCAACATCTACCGGAACAGAAACGATTACGAAATCGGAGTCTGCTAAATCTTCAAAAGTAGCACCCCCATCAACAACTCCTAAAGCAATTGCTTCCTGCAAATGACTTTCATTGGTGTCAATTCCATAAATTTTGGCTTCCGGATGCAGTGTTTTAATGTCCAATACCATCGAACCACCTATCAATCCTATTCCTATTACGTGTATATTCATTTCTTGTTTTTTTGTAGCTACTCCTGCTATTGGTTTCAATCTTTTATAAAGTTCTCCAATGCTATCAGCGCTAGGGCATCTCGTTTTTCTTAAACTCTTCAGTTTCCTTTAAACGTATATTTTTTTCTTAAGCGTTAGTGCGAAGCTCTAAATCATCGCCCTGCGTTACGCAAATCTATCAATTGCTTCCTGCACGATTTCCTCTTTTACACAGAGGGCAAATCGTATATACCCTTCTCCATTACTACCAAAAATTGTACCTGGCGTAATGAAAATCGATTTGTCATATAAAATTTCATCAATAAATTTCTCCGCCGATGCAATTCCCTCAGGCAATTTTGCCCAAACAAATAACCCAACACCTTCTTTATAAACTTTACATCCTAATTTCTCTGCCAGTTGTTCGGTAAGAATCCTGCGTTTTCTATAAATCGCATTCATCGATTCAAACCACGTCTTGTCACTTTTCAATGCTTCAATCGCTCCTTTTTGAATCCCGTAAAACATGCCGCTGTCCATGTTGCTTTTCACTTTCAAAACTGCATCAATACAAGCTGCATTTCCTAAAACCATTCCAACTCTCCAGCCTGCCATGTTGAAAGTCTTACTCAAAGAATTCAATTCTAAAGCCACCTCTTTAGCTCCTTCCACCTGCAACAAACTCATTGGATTGTCATTCAAGACAAAACTATACGGATTGTCATTCACTATTAATATCTTATGCTTTTTAGCAAAAGCCACCAACTTTTCAAATAACTCCAAACTTCCTCTGGCTCCCGTTGGCATATGAGGATAACCAATCCACATAAGTTTCACTTTAGACAAATCTAATTTTTCCAATGCTTCAAAATCCGGTTCCCAGTTATTCACTTCTTTTAAGTCGTAGTAAACTGGAACTGCTCCCACTAAATTAGTTACCGAAGTATACGTTGGATAACCTGGATTTGGAATCAAAACATGATCACCTTCATTCAGGAAAGCCAGTGAAATATGCATAATCCCTTCTTTAGAACCCATCAGAGGCAAAATCTCAGTAATCGGATCCACCACAACATTGAAGTTGTTTTTATAAAAATCGGCCATGCCTTTTCGCAATTCCGGCACGCCTTGATAACTTTGATATTGATGTGCATTTTCCTCCTGCATTGCCAGAACTACTGCATCAATCACCGCTTGCGAAGGTTGCAAATCCGGGCTCCCAATACCCATATTGATAATTGGTTTCCCTTCAGAAGCCAGTTGCCTTACTTCTCTCAATTTCGAGGAGAAATAGTATTCTTCAATTATATCCAGTCGTTTTGCTGTCGTAATCATGGTTTTGTGTTTTTATATTCTCCTAAAACTTTAAAGTATTCTGCCATAATGGTCAGTAATGCTTTTGCCTTAGCATAATCTTCGTACTTTTCGAACGTAACATCCACAAAAAAAGAATATTTCCAGGGAGTCTCTATTTTCGGTAACGATTGTATTTTGGTTAAATTCAATTTACAATCACTCATTACATTCAGAACTGCAGCTAAACTTCCGCGTTTGTGATCCAATTCAAATTTGATCGAAGCTCTGTTTATTTCATTCTCTTCTACAAATGAATTCTCCTTTTTAATAATAACAAATCGCGTCATGTTATTATTTATGGTCTGAATTTCCGGAGCCAAAATTTCTAATTCATACATTTCTGAAGCCGTTTTACTCGCAATTGCCGCAATTCCCTTCAACTGATTTTGATGAATTCTTCTGGCTGTTTCAGCAGTATCTTTATCTTCAACTAATTTGATGTTTGGATATTTTTTCAAAAACTCCATACATTGCAATAATGCCATTGGATGCGAATGCACCTCTAGAATATCATCCATTACCTGACCTTTCAAAGCCATTAAATTTTGATGGATATCCAGATAATGTTCTCCAATAATGTGCAGGTTATTTTTATCAATCAAGGCATAATTCGGAATAATTGGACCTGCAATAGAATTCTCTATAGCCATAACTGCCTGGTCTGATTTCCCGGACAATAGACTATCTACCAATTCTTCAAAGGACAGACACTCATCTACCTCAACATTTTGATAGTAATAATCTTGTGCCACCTGATGATGGAAAGAGCCTTTTATACCTTGTATTGCAATCTTAGTTCTCATTATGAGTTATTGTTTATTATATTGAAAATGAAACCACTTTACTTGTTTTTATAGCTCGGGTCGCATACATATTGATTCGTCACCTATCCTTTTTTTGTTATGCTTATTTCACATATACTCAAAAAAAAATCCTGATTTTCATCAGGATTGTATATTAGTTTTATTTGTTTTTTGTTTTTCAAATAACCATAGCACAATCCCTTACTTCCTAAAGAAGAAATAATAAGTGTTGCTAAAGTAAAAACGGTTATTAGACATTGTATTCTCTGTTTTTTAATAATTTCTATGCAAATGTATAACTTATTTCAAGTCAAGCAAAAAAAATATTTAGTTTTATGTAACAAAAAAAGAATTCTTTGTTAAAAGTACTTTATATTGCAAAATACGTAAAAAAAGCACTCCTAAACTGCTGGTAATTACCAATTTCAGAACTCATTTTTAGACTGTTCCAGTATAAAAATGGAATTTATGCCGCCAAATTGGCCGAAAGCCATTTTTTCCCCTCCGCAATTCGGGTCACTACCATCGCCGAAACCAGGTCGCCATTAGCGTTCAACAGCGTCGCCATAGGGTCTACAAGGGTCCCCACAATCATCGCAGCGGGTAAAGCCTGCTCCATAGGAAATCCATAAACCGTTATCGCCAGAATTTCACCGATATAACCCCCATTTGGTATTCCGCCTTCGACAACCGAAACGATTACCGTTATTCCGATCGCAGTAAGCAATGTATATGGATCCGTAAAATCTTTTCCGAACATTGCGAAAATAACCGCAATCTTTATGATGGATGACATACTCGAACCGTCTTTATGCAGCGGCGCGCCCAAAGGAATAACTACATTCCTGATATGACTCGGAATATTCATTTGTTCTGCTCCTTCCAAATTGGCAGGAATCGTCGCAATACTGCTGCAAGTTCCCAAGGCAGTTAACGAGGGGGTAATATTATTTTTCCAGAACACATTCACTCCCTTTCTTCCTCCGGCAATAAAAGCGTATAAACTAAAAAATACGACAAAGTAAAAAGCACAAACGGCATAGTAAAGCCCCAAAGGTTTTGCATAAGCACCAAATAATTGCGGTCCAAAAATCCCAACCTGATAGGCAAAATAAGCACCCAAACCAATTGGAGCCGTTTTCATAATCAGGTGCAGCAATTGCTTCATCACTTCATTTCCTGAATTCAGAAACCGAGTAAAATCTTTCCCTTTTTCACCCGAATGCAAACTGGCAAATCCTATCAAAAAGGAAAATATAATGAGGGCTAACATGTTTTTACGAGACAACAATTCAAAGAAGTCACCTGCAGTAAGCAATTGTGTGATTTGAGAACCTGCGGAACTTTCGGAAACCGATTCTAAAGGAATTTTTGAAATGATAATATCCTGCTGAATTGGAAATAACAATACGCCAACAATCATCAAAACTGCTGAAATCAATACGGTGCTTAAGAATACGCCCATAACGATGCCAAACAACTTTCCAAGTTTTTCTGTCTTTTCCAAACTGGCAATCGAAGAGGAAATGGTAAAAAATATCAAAGGAATGATCGCCGTAAATAATAAATTCAGAAATATATCCCCCAATGGCTTAATGATCTCAACTCCTTTCCCAAAAACCAAACCCAATATACTTCCTGCAAGAATTCCACCTAGCAGTAATAAAATACTTTTATAGTTTTTCAAGAAACTGCCCGACTGCGTGTTTTTTAAATCCATATACATAAAGTTTATGGTAAATATATAAATCTAAAAGAGAATATCGTACCGCTTTGAAAAACTTTGACTAAGACCTTTTCACGTAATGAACTGTAAAAAACAATAAAGCAATGATTATTCTGTTTACTTTTGCAACAAATAAAATTCCATGTCAATAGAAGTTACTAACATATCCAAAAGCTACGGTGCCCAAAAAGCGCTGGACAACGTTTCATTTTCCATTAACAAAGGAGAAATTGTTGGTTTCTTAGGTCCAAATGGTGCCGGGAAATCGACTTTAATGAAAATATTGACAACATACATTAATGCCGATGAAGGTACTGCAATCGTAAATGGACATAATGTAAACACCCAACAAAAAGCGGTACAACTTTCTATTGGCTATTTACCGGAACACAATCCATTGTATTTGGATTTGTATGTACGAGAATATTTGGCTTTTAATGCTGCTGTCTATAAAGTAGCCAAATCACGCATTGAAGAAGTAATTCAATTAACTGGCTTAAGTTCTGAAAGCCATAAAAAAATAGCACAACTATCCAAAGGATACCGTCAACGAGTTGGTCTTGCCAATGCATTGTTACACAATCCAGATGTTTTAATTCTCGATGAACCGACAACAGGTTTGGACCCTAATCAATTAATCGAGATTCGTAATGTTATTAAAAACGCAGGAAAAGACAAAACCGTTTTTCTATCTACGCACATTATGCAGGAAGTTGAAGCCATTTGCGATCGTGTAATCATCATCAATAATGGTAAAATTGTTGCCGATAAAAAACTGGACACCTTAATTTCTGAAGATAAAGAACAAGTCATTGAAGTAGAATTTGACTATAAAATAGAAGAACAATTAATTGCCAAACTCGAAAATCTTACTTCCTACATAAATACTCACGACATGATTTGGCTATTGACTTTCAAAGCAGACAAAGACATGCGACCAGCAGTTTTTGATTTTGCAAATGCAAATGGACTGAAAACCTTACAACTGAATCAGAAGAACAAGAATCTGGAAGCGGTCTTTAGAGAGATCACCAAGTAAATTTCAGATTGCAAAAAATAGCGATCCACGACGCTATAGCTATAAAAAAAGCTTCCGGACTTTTGAAAGTCCGGAAGCTTTTTTTTGTATCGTAATTTTTCTAGAAAACCTTACTGGCGATCTGTCTGATGTTTTCTGATTTCCCCATAGAATAATAGTGCAAAACAGGAACTCCGGCAGCTTTCAATTCTAATGATTGTTGAATTGCCCATTCGATTCCTACTTGTCTGATTTCCGCATTATTCTTGCATAGCGCAACGGCATGAATCAAATCTTCCGGCAAATCGATTCGGAAAATTTGTGGCAATACCTGTAAATGTCTTTGCACTGCAATGGGTTTAATCCCCGGGATAATAGGAACCATAATCCCCATTTCTCTTGCTTTAGCAACAAACTCGAAATACTTTGCATTGTCAAAAAACATTTGAGTTACCACATAATCTGCACCTGCCTCTACTTTCTCTTTCAGCCTTTTCAAATCGGAGATTAAAGAAGGAGATTCCAAATGCTTCTCTGGATAACCTGCAACTCCAATGCAAAAATTAGCTTTGTTGTCAATATCCATTACATCATGCAAGTACTTTCCGCAATTTAACTGGTTAATTTGTTTCACTAAATCAACCGCAAAATCATTCCCGCCTTCTTTTGGTACGAAAGACTGTTCGTCTTTCATTGCATCACCACGCAATGCCATTACATTATCAATTCCTAAATAGTGACAATCCACTAATAAATACTCCGTTTCTTCTTTGGTAAAACCTCCGCAAAGAACGTGAGGCACCGTATCTACGTTGTACTTGTGTTTTATAGAAGCACAAATTCCGAGAGTTCCCGGACGCATTCTGGTTAGTTTTTTTTCTAATAAACCATTGCCTTTATTAACATAAATATATTCCTCGCGAGAAGTGGTTACGTCTATAAAAGGAGGTTTGAACTCCATCAACGGATCAATATTATCGTATAATTCCTGAATGCTTTTCCCTTTTTGAGGCGGAATAATTTCGAAAGAGAATAATGTTTCTCCTTTTGAATCTTCAATATGTTGTGTTACTTTCATTATAAAATTATATATTATTAATTCTGAGTCATGAATTGAAAATCTAAAATACCTTGCCTGTTGGCTATCGCCCGGGCTCAGAATTTATAATCAACAATCATAAATCAATTAATCCGCTATATTCGGATTCAACCATTTCATAGCCACTTCGGTCGGGATGCTTCTACGTTTAGCATAGTCAATTACCTGGTCTTCTTTTATTTTTCCAAGTCCAAAATACTTGCTTTCCGGGTTTCCAAAATAATATCCAGAAACGGAAGAAGCAGGCCACATTGCCATACTTTCGGTTAAAGTCACTCCAATTTCCTCTGCTACATTTAGCAATTTCCAAATTGTTGGTTTTTCTAAATGGTCTGGACAGGCCGGATAACCGGGTGCCGGACGAATTCCTTTGTAATCCTCAGCAATCATTGCCTCAGTACTCAAAGCCTCGTCGGATGAATAACCCCAAATCTCTTTACGGATTTTTTCGTGTAAATATTCTGCAAAAGCCTCTGCAAAACGATCTGCCAGTGCTTTGACCATTATCGAATTGTAATCGTCTAAATCTTTTTCGAATTCGGCTGCCCATTCATCTACACCAAAACCGGTAGTTACACAAAAAGCCCCCATATAATCCGTTTTACCACTGTCTTTCGGAGCAATAAAATCGGACAAAGCGATGTTTGGAGCGCCTTTAGTTTTTTGCGATTGCTGACGTAAAGTCAAGAATTTATCTAAAACTTTTCCACTTTCATCACGCAATTCGATGTCATCATCGTTTACCTGATTCGCTGGAAAAATCCCGTAAATTCCTTTAGCGGTCAATTTCTTTTCTTTCAAAATAACTTCCAACATTTCTTTGGCATCTGCAAAAACAGATGTCGCTTGTTCGCCTACGACAGTGTCAGTAAGAATCGCCGGATATTTTCCGAACAATTCCCATGTTCTAAAAAATGGTGTCCAGTCAATATAAGGCACCAAAACATCCAAATCCACTTCGATGGTTTTAGTTCCAATAAAATTAGGCTTTATCGGGTTGTAATTTTCCCAATCCAGTTTCAGCTTATTGACACGAGCTTGCTCAATTGTCAAGAAATTTTTGTCTCGTGAACGATTCAGAAATGTCTCTCTAAAAGCATCATATTCTGCTCTAATGTCACTTGCATATATTTTTTTCTCACTATTCAACAAATTCCCCGCAACCGTTACGGCTCTTGAAGCATCATTTACGTGAATAACAGTTTCCCTATATTGTGGCGCAATTTTCACGGCAGTGTGCGCACGTGAGGTCGTTGCTCCACCAATCATCACAGGAATTTTTATGTTTCTTTTGTCCAATTCTTTAGCCAAATACACCATTTCATCAAGTGAAGGTGTTATTAATCCGCTTAGCCCAATGATATCAACGTTGTGCTCTATAGCTGCAGCGATGATTTTCTCCGGAGCAACCATAACGCCCAAATCAATGATTTCATAATTGTTACAAGCCAAAACAACCGAAACAATATTTTTCCCAATATCGTGTACGTCACCTTTTACAGTTGCCATTAATATACGCCCTGCAAAACTCGAAACGCCGTCCTTCTCCGCCTCAATAAATGGCAATAAATAAGCTACTGCTTTCTTCATTACACGGGCTGACTTTACCACTTGTGGCAAAAACATCTTACCCGAACCAAATAAATCCCCAACGACATTCATTCCGGCCATTAAGTTGATTTCGATTACTTCGATAGGTTTTGTTGCTGCCTGTCGCGCTTCCTCTACATCAATTTCTATAAATTCATCAACTCCTTTTACTAACGAATGTGTTAATCGTTCCTGAATAGTTCCTGAACGCCATTCCTGAACTGTTTTCTCCGTACTCTTGGCATCCCCTTTTACATTTTCAGCAAAATCCAATAATCTTTCCGTTGCATCATCACGCCTGTTCAGAATTACATCTTCAACATGTTCCAGTAGGTCTTTTGGAATTTCGTCGTAGATTGAAAGCATTTCCGGATTCACGATTCCCATGGTCATACCATTTTGAATCGCATGGTATAAAAATACCGAGTGCATGGCTTCACGAACGGTATCATTTCCTCTAAACGAAAAGGAAACATTACTCACCCCACCGCTAATATGCGCATGAGGAAGATTTTCTCTAACCCATTTCGTTCCTCTAAAGAAATCCAGTGCGTTCAGGCGATGCTCTTCCATTCCTGTTGCTACCGGAAATATATTCAGGTCAAAAATGATGTCTTGCGCAGGAAAACCAACTTTGTTTACCAAAATGTCATACGAACGCTGGCAGATTTCTACTCGACGCTCAAAATTATCAGCTTGTCCGGTTTCATCAAAGGCCATAATAATTGCCGCAGCTCCGTACCGCTTGATTAATTTGGCGTGATGAATAAATTGTTCTTCCCCCTCTTTTAACGAAATCGAGTTCACAACACTTTTTCCTTGTACTACTTTCAGACCTGCTTCGATAATATCCCATTTTGAGCTGTCAATCATAATTGGAACTCTGGAAATATCAGGTTCAGCAGCAATTAAATTTAGGAACTTTGTCATAGCATATTCGCCATCCAGCATCCCCTCATCCATATTAATATCGATGATTTGCGCGCCACCTTCTACTTGCTCTTTTGCAATACTTAGTGCTTCTTCGTATTTTTCTTCCTTAATTAATCGAAGGAATTTTCTAGATCCTGTAACATTGGTTCTTTCACCAATATTCACAAAAACGCTGTCCGGCGTAATGATTAAAGGCTCTAATCCCGATAATACAAGGTTTTTTCTAGTTTCTTGTGCCATTTTTTATTTTTTTTTGCCGCAATTAATTATAATAAACTGACGGCTATAATTCAGACGCAATAAATCGCGCCTCGCTTTTACATTGTTGCTGTTGATACTCTAGGTTTATACTCCTTTGCGATATCAGCAATCAACTTGATGTGTTCTGGCGTTGTTCCACAACAACCGCCTATGATATTTACTAAATTATCGTCTAAATATTCTTTGATGAATGCTTGTGTCTGTTCTGGTGTTTCATCATACTCTCCGAATGCATTTGGCAATCCCGCGTTAGGATGCGCCGATATATTGAAAGAAGTATTGTGCGACAAAGTTTGCAGATACGGTTTGAGCAAATCGGCTCCTAAAGCACAATTAAAACCAACACTCAACAATGGAATGTGCGAAACCGAAACCAAAAAAGCTTCAACGGTCTGACCCGAAAGTGTTCTTCCTGATGCATCGGTAATTGTTCCTGAAACCATGATTGGAATATCGATATTGCGCTCGTCTTTGACTTCTTCGATAGCAAAAAGTGCCGCTTTGGCATTTAAAGTATCGAAAATGGTTTCTACTAAAAGCACATCACTTCCTCCATCAATCAAAGCTTCCACCTGTTGTTTGTAGGCAATGCGTAAATCATCAAAAGTAACGGCTCTGTATCCTGGATCGTTTACATCGGGTGACATGCTTGCCGTTCTGTTTGTTGGTCCTATCGAACCAGCTACAAAACGAGGTTTGTCTGGATTTTTTGCTGTGAATTCATCCGCCACTTCACGGGCAATTCTGGCCGATTCGTAGTTGAGTTCGTACACTATGTCTTCGAGATGGTAATCCGCCATTCCGATGGTCGTTCCGGAAAAAGTATTGGTTTCAACAATATCTGCTCCCGCTTCAAAATAGGCTGCGTGAACTGCACGAATGGCTTGCGGTTGCGTTAGTGATAATAAATCGTTGTTCCCTTTTAACGAATGTGGAAAGTCTTTGAAACGTTCTCCACGAAAATCTTCTTCCGAAAAATTGTAGCGTTGTAACATGGTTCCCATAGCTCCATCGAGTACGAGTATGTTTTTTTTAATGGCTTCTTGAATACTTGACATTTTATTTTTTTATTATTGTGCTTTAATGGTTAAAACAAAACCATAAAAACACTATTTTTTATACTTTAGCCCCTGACTACACTGAAAATTATTTTACTTTTTTCTTTAAAAAAATAAAATACAGTAGCAGAAATCGGGAATAATGACGGCAAAAATTGCGCCAATCATTTGCTCTAAAAAATATCGTTATGTTGTCAAGAAAAGGTTTGAGAAATACTATGGAAGTATTCTTATGTTATCTATCTTAGACACTGAATAGCTCAGTATAAAGTAGAATGTAGCACCTTCTTTAAAGATAAAGGGTTGCTAAGGTTTCATCGGGTCTTTCCCTCCGCCTTTCGTGATAACTTTCAATAAATATAGGAACACTGCAAAGTAAAGACATAGCGTTAATAATTGCAAGTATTAACGCTATATTTTTTTATTAGTTTTATACTATGGCTTTTACCACAGCTTTTGGAGCCTCTTTACGGGTTCCGTCAAATCCGTCAACACCAGAAACTGTAGTATATTTCAATACATATTTTTTACCTGGATTGATAATTTGGTACGCTGCCTGACACATTAAAGTCGCTTCATGGAATCCACAAAGAATCAATTTTAATTTTCCTGGGTAGGTATTTACATCACCAATGGCAAAAATCCCCGGAATGTTAGTTTGGTAATCCAATGCGTTATTTACCTTGATTGCATTTTTTTCAATATCTAATCCCCAGTCTCCAATAGGTCCCAATTTTGGAGTTAATCCAAAAAGCGGAATGAAATAATCCGTAGGAATGGTTCTGTGCGCTCCATTTTCCTCAATATCAATTGATTCTAAATGCTCGGCACCATTCAATCCAATTACTTCTGCTGGCGTAATCATTCTTATTTTTCCTAAATCTTTCAATTCCTGTACTTTTTCTACAGAATCTAAAGCTCCTCTAAATTCATTTCTTCTGTGAATCAAAGTCACCTCAGAAGCTACATTAGATAAGAAAATACTCCAGTCTAAAGCAGAATCACCACCACCGGCAATAACAACTCTTTTGTCTCTGAATTTTTCTGGATTCTTGATAAAATATTTTATCCCTTTATCTTCGTAAAATTCGATGTCTTCGATAAGTGGTTTTCTTGGCTCAAAACTTCCTAATCCACCAGCAATAGCGACAACCGAAGCATGAAATTTCTTTCCTTTATTTGAGGTTACAATAAAACTTCCGTCTTCTTGTTTTGCTATTGTTTCTGCGCGTTCGCCAAGGGTAAAACCCGGCTCAAATTGTTTGATTTGCTCCATCAAATTATCAACTAAATCACCCGCTAATACTTCGGGAAAACCCGGAATATCATAAATAGGTTTTTTGGGATACAATTCTGAAAGTTGTCCGCCCGCTTGTGGCAGTGCATCTAAAATATGACATTTTAGCTTTAACAATCCTGCTTCAAAAACTGCAAATAAACCTGTTGGTCCGGCTCCTATAATTAATATGTCTGTTTTAACCATTTTTCTATTCTTTATATGTGTAATTATGCTAAACTATTTTACTGTAAAGTAACGTCTGATTTTTACTGTTTTAAATGATAAATATCATTTGTTACTGAGTGGCTCTTTTATTCTTTGTTTTTTAACGCTTCGGTAATTTCATTCATCTTTTGAACTTTTTCTTCGAAATTTCCTTTTAGCGTTTTACGATATTCATTTAGGTTTTCGACCATTTTATTGATATCATCCGGGATAATTTCTTCGAAAAATTCTCGTAATCTTTTGGCCGTTGTAGGTGATTTACCATTGGTTGAAATCGCAATTTTCACATTTCCTTTCGTTACAATTCCTCCCAAATAATAATCACATAATGGTGGTGTATCGGCAATATTGCAAATCAAATATCTTTTTCGGGATAAATCAAATACCCTTTTATTTACTTTCGGATCATCGGTACAGGCAATAACCATATGCCGTTTCTTCAACATTTTTTTCTTGAACTTCGCTTGGGTCAGTTGCACCGAAGGATGCTTTTCAACCAGCGCTTCCAGTTCCGGCAAAAACGTTGGCGCAACCACCTCAACAGTTGCATTTGGACTCGATTTTAGCATAAACGATAACTTTTCCAAACCCACATTTCCTCCGCCCACAATAAGCACATTGAGGTTGTGTAATTTTAAAAATATTGGATATAATTCGTTCCTTTCCATTTTTATCGTATTTCAGATGCTATAAACTCTTCGTAAAACCCTTTTAACTTACTGCTTTCTTTTACCACTTCTCCAATAACAATTATCGCCGGTGAACTTAATTTGTGCTGCGTCACAACTTCCTGGATAGTGTTAATCGTTCCAACACCAACTTTTTCCTGCGCAGTAGTTCCATTTTGAATAATCGCAACGGGAGTTTCTCCTTTGGATTCTTTTTGGAATAAAGCAACAATTTGTGCTAATTTACTCATCCCCATCAAAATCACAACAGTGGCAGATGATTGTGCTGCAAGTGCTACATCAGTGGACAAATTTCTGTCCGAAGTTGTACCTGTAATTACCCAAAAACTTTCCGAAACACCTCTTTTTGTCAAAGAAATTCCCTGATAAGCGGGAACCGCAATTGCCGATGAAATTCCAGGAACTACAAATGTAGGGATTCCAAAACTTTCTGCATATTCTATTTCTTCGCTTCCACGACCAAAAATAAATGGATCTCCACCTTTCAAACGCACCACCTTTCCATAGGTCAGGGCATTGTCTACAATCAACTGATTGATTTGGTCTTGCGAATATTCGTGTGCTCCAATTCTTTTACCCACAAATATTTTTATGGCATTTTTCGGAGCGTGATTCATTATTTCTTCATTGGCCAGCGCATCATACAAAACCACGTTCGCTTCAGCAAGTGCTTTTACTCCTTTGAGAGTAAGCAGATCCGGATCACCAGGACCAGCACCTACTAAAGTTACTTTAGGTTGTATTGTATTATGCATTAGCGATATCTTTTGCTCTGTAGTTTTCAATATTTTCAAAAAACGAAACTGCTTCCTGAATGTATTTTTGTGCAAATTCCGCAGAAGGCTCATTGTCCTTGATTTGATATACTAAACCTTTGAAAGACGAATTCAAATTAATTTTACTGGTTTCGATAAAAACAGTATCAAACAAATCGATAATTCCTGCATGGTGATTCGTTTTTTGGTTTTCAGCGAGCAATAACGCTTTAGCACCATTTACAAAACCAGCATACGCTAAATAAATAGCATCCGCCCATTTTTCATCTTCGAAAGCTTCCTGTGCGAAAGTCAATTTGTCTTTGGCTTCCAATATTAATGTAGCCACTAAATCAATTACTACACCTGCACATTCTCCTACTCCAACTGCTTTTACATAGTTATCGGCATTTCCCCAATCTATAAAATCAGCTTCGGTAAGATTAGTCAAATCAGCCAATGGTTTCAAAAATTCGTAGAAATATTTCTCTCCCTTAGCATCATAATACTCCAGGAATGATTGTCCGTTTGCATTGGCATCAAAATCATTTAAGATAAAACGCAACGCATCTGGTCCTCTTCTACTTGGAATTTTGATTACTTTATCAGAAAATCTTCCTGCTCCATTTCCTAAGTTTCCTCCACCCAATAGCACTTGAAGTGCTGGTGCTACTAATTTTCCAGAATTGATAGACATTCCCTGAAAACCAATTTGCGCCATATTGTGTTGTCCACAAGCATTCATACAACCACTAATTTTAATCGTGATTTCCTGATTATTGCGGTATTGCGGATATTCTTTCTCTAAAACTCTTTCTAGTTCTACTGCAATTCCGGTACTGCTTGCAATTCCTAAATTACAAGTATCTGTTCCCGGACAAGCCGTTATATCTGCAGTGCCATCGTATCCCAATGCTACAAAATCAAGCTTCGCTAATTCCTGGTAGAAAAAGGCTAAATCTTCTTCTTTTACGTGACGAATAACAATGTTTTGTCTCAAAGAAAAACGCAATTCATTCGCTGCATAATTTTTAATCAAATCCGCTAATAATCTCGCTTTATCAGTATAAAAATCTCCCAAAAGTACTTTAATCCCAATAGCTACATACCCTGCTTGTTTCTGTGGAATCACATTCGATTTTTTCCAAGCTTCAAAAGCAGCAGTATCTTCGATAACCACTTTTGGCGCTACCAATAAAGGAGCTGGAATTCCACCGTCAAAAGCGGTAGTATCTATTTCAACAGTTTGGTAGGATAATGCTTTTTTCTCTTCTTCAACCAATCGTAAAAACTCGTCTCTTCCTAAATCTTTTATTAAGAATTTCATACGTGCTTTCAAACGTTTAGCTCTTTCTCCATAACGGTCAAATATTCTTAAAACCCCTTCAGTTGTTGGAATAATCTGATTTACCGGAATAAATTCCGATAACAATTCAGCATGACTTGGCTGAGAACCTAATCCCCCGCCCAACATTACTTTAAATCCTCTTTCTCCATTTACAATTTTTGGAATAAATCCTAAATCATGCAAATAACTCAAAGCAGTATCCTTATCCGAAGATGAAAATGACATTTTGAATTTACGTCCCATTTCCTGACAAACTGGATTTCTCAATAAAAATTGAAACATCGCATAAGCATAAGGCGAAACATCAAAAGGTTCATCCGCATCGATTCCGGCTGTTTCACTAGCGGTAATATTTCTTACGGTGTTCCCACAAGCTTCCCGAAGTGTAACATCATCTTTTTCCAGTTCTGCCCAAAGTTGTGGCGTTTTGTCCAGACTTACATAGTGAATCTGGATATCCTGACGCGTTGTAATGTGCAAACGTCCTGTTGAATATTCATCAGAAACTTTAGTTATACGCAACAATTGTTCGCTGGTCACTTTACCAAAAGGCAATTTGATACGAATCATTTGTACGCCTTCCTGACGTTGGCCGTAAACTCCTCTAGCCAAACGCAGGCTACGGAAACGCTCGTCATCAATTTTCCCATCACGGAATAAAGCAATTTTTCTCTCTAAATCGATAATGTCTTTTTGGACAATCGGATCTTCTATTTCGGTTCTAAAACTTTGCATCTGTAGTTATGTTTTTTAGCAAAAGCCTGGTTTAGTTAATAAAACCAACTCCTGCAGTTGTATTGGTTGCGGCATCAATTAAAATAAAAGCTCCATTTGATTTGTTGTCGTTATAGGCATCAAAATACAAAGCTTTACTCAACTTAATATTTACTTCACCTATTTCATTAATTGCCAACTGAGTTGCCGGAGTCGAACCCGAATAATCTGTTGCAATCACATTTTTCACACTTTCAATTTTCGCCAAAACCCTATTGGTATTGTGCTGTATAAAATATTTTGTTCCCGGAACTAACTTTTTGCTGTCCATCCAACAAACGGTAGTATTGATATCTTTTTCGATCTTAGGAAGCTCATTTGATTTTACAATCATATCTCCTCTTGTCACATTAATATCATTTTCCAATTCAATTGTAATAGAGGAACCGGCAGTAGCTTCGTCATATTGTTTGTCAAAAAAATGAATAGTACTCACTTTAGATTCTGTCAAAGAAGGAAGAACCGTTACCGCATCTCCAACTTTAATACTATCTCCGTATAATTTCCCTGCGTATCCTCTAAAATCATGGTACTCTTCCGTTTTTGGCCTGATTACCGTTTGAACCGGGAAACGGGCCTGTCCTTTTTCGTAAACGTCTTTTGGCTCTAAAGCTTCCAAATGTTCCAATACCGTTTGTCCGGTATACCAAGGCATGTTTTCTGATTTATCAACCACGTTCCCGCCGTTGATAGCACTTAACGGAATATAACTAACGGTTTGTTCCTTGAAAGTGCTTTTTGCATTCAATGCTTGAAAATCAGCTTTGATTTTGTTGTACACTTCTTCCGAATAATCAACCAAATCCATTTTATTTACAGCAACAATAACTTCTTTTACTCTCAATAAATTATTGATAAAAAAGTGTCTGTACGTTTGCTCAATAACGCCTTTACGAGCATCTATCAAAATAATTGAAACTTGTGAAGTTGAAGCTCCGGTAACCATGTTTCTTGTATATTCTACGTGACCCGGAGTATCGGCAATGATGTAACTTTTTTTCGCAGTAGAAAAATAAATGTGAGCCACATCAATAGTGATTCCCTGTTCTCTTTCAGCAACCAAACCATCGGTAGCCAATGAAAAATCCAGGTAATCGTATCCTTTTTGCTTGCTGCTTTTTTCTATTGCTTCAATCTTATCTGTAGTCAACGATTTTGTATCGTATAATAATCTTCCGATTAATGTACTTTTTCCGTCATCTACACTTCCTGCTGTTGCTATTTTTAAAACTTCCATCAGTTTTTTTTATTTTAAATGTTTTGAAATAATTATTTTAAATCTTGACCGATCCTAAAAGACAAACCGACAAGCAATTACAAATTTTAAGTTTAGAAAAAAATTAAAACTTACAATTTAAAATAATTCTAAAAGTAACCTTGTTGTTTTCTTTTTTCCATCGCAGCTTCAGAACGCTTGTCATCAATTCTGGCTCCTCTTTCAGAGATAGTAGAAGATCTGATTTCACCAACTACTTCCTGAATAGTTGCTGCATAAGAATCTACAGCAGCAGTACAACTCATATCTCCAACAGTTCTAAAACGAACAATCCTTTCTTCGATCGCTTCATCTTCTTCTTGAAATACAAACGGAGAATGTGACCAAATCATACCATCTCTCAAGAATACTTTACGTTTATGAGAAAAGTAAATAGATGGAATTTCAATTTGCTCTTCTTCAATATAACTCCAAACATCAAGTTCTGTCCAGTTTGAAATTGGAAAAACACGAACGTTCTGACCATTTTCAATTTTTCCGTTCAAAATATCAAACAATTCAGGGCGTTGATTCTTCTCATCCCATTGACCGAAATCATCACGAACAGAAAAAATACGCTCTTTGGCTCTTGCTTTTTCTTCATCTCTTCGCGCACCACCGATACAAGCATCAAACTTGAATTCTTCAATAGCATCCAAAAGTGTTATCGTCTGCAAACTGTTTCTGCTGGAATATTTCCCGGTTTCTTCTACTACTTTCCCCTGGTCAATAGCATCCTGAACATTACGAACGATTAGTTCCAATCCTAATTCAGCAACTAATCTGTCTCTAAATTCAATCGTTTCCGGAAAATTATGTCCTGTATCCACGTGTAATAATGGGAAAGGAATTTTTGCAGGAAAAAAAGCTTTTTGTGCCAGACGCACCAATGTTATTGAATCTTTTCCACCAGAGAAAAGCAAAACTGGCTTGTCAAATTGAGAAATAACTTCTCTGAAAATGTATATCGCTTCGCTTTCTAAAGCGTTTGTTTTTAATACTGAACTCATTATTCTTTGTTTATTTGATTGTTGATTATTCGGTTACTCGTTAAAACGATTAACCAAATAAACAGTTAAACTATTATTTTTGGTGCAAACCACATTCTTTATGACTCGATTCCCATGACCATCTTCCCGCTCTTATATCTTCGCCAGGAGCAATTGCTCGCGTACAAGGAGCACAACCTATACTTACAAATCCTTTTTTGTGCAATGTGTTTTGAGGCACATTATTATCGTCAATATATTGCTGAACTTCTTCTAACGTCCATTTCAATAATGGATTGAATTTTATCAGCTTAAAATTAGCATCGTATTCAAAAGCTGCCAGATCATTTCTGTTTTCTGACTGCTCGGCACGCAAACCGGTAATCCAAATTTCATTTCCTTCTAAAGCCTTAGTCAACGGAGCCACTTTTCGAATAAAACAACATTCTTTTCTATTCTCAACCGATTCGTAAAAACTGTTTGGACCTTTTTTATTTAGTAATTCCTCTACAGCAGTTGCTTCTGGAAAATACGTTTTAATGTCGATTTTATACCTTTTCAATGTCTTATGAAAAACATCATACGTTTCTTGAAATAATCTTCCGGTATCCAATGTAAAAATGGTAATCGGTAAATCATTTTTTGCAATTAAAGCTGTTATCACTTGGTCTTCCTGTCCAAAAGAAGTAGAAAAAACAACTTTACCTTTGTATTCATTAGCCAAAAAAGCTAATGTTTGCTCAATGGAAAAATCCTTTGTTTTATCCAATAATGCCTGTACTATTTCTTTGCTCATAATTCCGTTTCTCTTTTATAATAATTTTGACAAGGTTCTTAAACTCAAAATGATAATTAAAATACCTACCAAAATCATCATAGGTTGTCTTTTAATTTTATTGACTAAAATAGCTGCAATTGGAGCAGCAATCACACCGCCTAAAATTAAACCGATAATCACCTGCCATCCTTGTATTCCTCCAAAAAGCATAAATGTAACACCACTGGCAAAAGCAACCGCAAACTCAGCTGCATTTACAGAACCAATAGTATATCGAGGGTGTCTGCCGTTTCCAAGTAAAGTTGAAGTCACAATCGGCCCCCATCCACCACCACCTACAGCATCCATAAAACCTCCAAAAGAAGCCAAAATACCTAATTTTTTAGTTTTCTTTTTAATGATATTCTTTTTTAATGCCTTTCTAATAATGATACATGCCAAAACAATCATATAAACAGCAATAAAAGGCTTAATCATATCTCCATCAATCACATCTGCCAACAAATAAGCCCCGGCTATCGAACCCAAAACCCCTGGAATAAGCAAGTGTCGCACTAATTTTTTATTGATATTTCCAAATTTATGATGAGAAATAGCAGATACTCCGGTAGTAAACATTTCAGCAACGTGAACTCCTGTACTACTAACTGCCGGCGGAATCCCATAGGCTAATAAAAAAGAAGTAGATGTTGCTCCATAACCCATTCCTAAAGTTCCATCCACTAATTGAGCAAAAATTCCAATTAAGAAAAAGATTAAAAATTCCTGATTAAATCCACCTATAAAACCATCCCAGGAAAATTCGGAATAATGATTATAGATCAATGTTGATAACAATCCCACTAACAAAACAACAGGAATTATAACCCACAAACGCTGGGCGAAAGTTGTCTCCGGTTTTATTGCAACATTGTTTTCTTTCAATTCTTTGTCCATGTTTTTCTAATTCAGCTATTTTGTGTATTTTTAAATCTACTACCCTATCGGGATACTAGATTAAAGTGCAAAAATAAGACTTTTTGCTTAATTACAAAACTTATTTAAAAAAAATATTTGTTAAAATGCAATATCAGCTAATGAATTGTTTTCCAATATCATAAGTGTGTTGTCGCGAAGTTCCATCATTAGCTTACGAACCGCACAGGTGGCCTCATCCGTACAGTCATCACAGCGCTCATAAAAATTATGACTCGCACAGGGCAGTAACGCAATCGGACCTTCCAGAATGCGATAAACATGGGCCATATTTATCTCTTTTGGGTCTTTTATCAAATAATACCCGCCACCTTTTCCTTTTTTAGCACCTAAAAAACCAGAATGACGCAATAACAATAATATGCTTTCTAAAAATTTTATCGAAATATTTTCACTCTTTGCTATTTCAGCAATTTGCACCGGCGTTTGATCTTTCTGGCGTGCCAGAAAAGTTAAAGCCTTTATTCCGTATTTTGTTTTCTTTGAAAGCATTTTTAAAAAATATAAGATTGGATAGTACCGATTTTTGATTTCAGATTTCAAAGCAATCTGAAATCTACATGTCTTTTATTGTAACAACAAAAATATACTTTTTGATTTAAGAATAGTGAATGAAGATTAACGATTTTTGATCCGTGTTAAATCCGCTGTCAAAAATCGCTAATCTGGCACTCAAAAATCTATCTTAGGGCTTGCTCTAAATCAGCAATTACATCTTTCACTGTTTCTAAACCAACAGAAACACGTACCAGACCATCCGTAATGCTAACCGCTAAACGCTCTTCAACAGATAATTTACTGTGTGTTGTAGAGGCTGGATGTGTTACAATTGTTCTGGTATCACCCAAATTTGCCGAAAGCGAACACAATTGAATTTTATCTAAAAATGCTCTTCCGGCTTCAATCCCGCCTTTGATTTCAAAAGCAACGATATTCCCACCTAATAGCATTTGTTTTTTGGCAATCTCATACTGCGGATGTGATTTCAAGAACGGATATTTCACGCTATTTACATTGGGATTATTTTCCAAAAACTCAGCTACTTTCATAGCATTTTCGCAGTGTTTTTCCACACGAACTGCCAATGTCTCTAAACTTTTAGATAAAACCCAAGCATTAAACGGTGACATTGCTGGCCCTGTATTTCTGGAGAATAAATAAATCTGACGAATCAAATCTTCGCTTCCTACAGTAACTCCGCCTAAAACACGTCCTTGCCCGTCAATTAACTTTGTTGCCGAATGTACCACTAAATGCGCTCCAAATTTAATTGGGTTTTGAATATAAGGTGTTGCAAAGCAGTTATCGATAATCAATATCAGATTGTGCTCTTTTGCAATATCCCCCAGTAGCTGCAAATCAATAATATCTACCGCAGGATTCGTAGGGGATTCTGCGTAAAGGATTTTAGTATTTGGTTTAATAAAGTCGGCAATTGTTTCCGGCTTATTAATATCAAAATACGAAGTTTCAATATTCCACTTTGGAAAATAGGTCGTAAACAAGGCGTGAGTAGAACCAAAAACGCTCCCTGCAGATACAATATGATCTCCTGAATTAAGTAAAGCTGCAAATGTAGAATATACCGCTGCCATTCCTGTAGCAAAAGCATAACCGGCTTCGGCGCCTTCCATCTTGCAAATTTTTTCTACAAACTCCGTTGTGTTTGGATTGCTGAAACGGCTATAAATATTTCTGTCTTTTTCTTCTGTAAAAGAAGCACGCATGTCTTCGGCATCTTCAAATACAAAACTGGATGATAAATACAAAGGCACAGAATGCTCTAAATATTGTGACCTTTCTATTTGTGTACGTATCGCCTGGGTTTCGAAACCAAATTCTTGTTCGTTCATTTTCAATTTTTGTTTAAAGCGTAAAGTTCCTGGCCTATTCTTCCGATCCCTTTATACTAACTATAATGATTTATTATTTAAAACTACTTTATATTTTATTGTAGCGGTTGGCTCAACCGTTTTGGCAACCGAGCAATATTTTTCAAATGAAAGTTGCGCAGCTCTTGCTGCTTTTTCTTCATTAATAGGCCCTTCTAAAAAGAAAATAACATCAATTTCTTTAAATGGTTTCGCCTCTCCCACCGGCACACGAAGCCCTTCAACCTCAGCTTTAAAAGAAGTAATTTCCTGACGCTGTTTCTTTAGAATGGAAATCATATCGATTGCACTGCAACCAGCAACACCCATCAATACCAATTCCATTGGGCTTGCACCCATATTATCTCCCCCAAACTCCGGTCGACTGTCTACATTAACAACATGCCCACGCTCGTTTTTTAATTCGAAGTGGTAATTATCGTTTATTCTTTCTAATTGTATTTTCATTTTAATTTTATTTAATTTTTCAATCGTATTATCTAAGCTTCGAGTGGACTGCACTCTTACCTCTTACCCTTTATCTGATAATCTCAAAATATCGCCAAAAACCCCTCTTGCAGTAACTGCCGAACCTGCGCCTGCGCCTTGAATTACAATTGGTCTGTCACCATAGGATTCTGTGTAAATTTCGAAAAAAGAGTCCGACCCTTTCAATCCGCCCAAAGCCGTATCCGAAGGGACAGAAACTAACTTCACCTCCAGATTTCCTTTGTCATTTTGCAAATCTCCTGACAATTCACCTATATATCGTAAAACATGATTTGGTTTTTGCTCCTTTTTAATTTTAGTATAAATAGGATCAAATTCCTTTAATTTATTCAGAAAATCTGATACATCGCCCTCACGCAAATGTTCTGGAATTAAATTTTGAATGCTAATTTCTTCAAATTCATTCTGCAGATCCAGTTCTCTTGCTAAAATCAATAATTTTCTGCCGACGTCATTCCCACATAAATCTTCTCTTGGATCCGGCTCGGTATAACCATTATCAATAGCTTCCTTTAATATTTCACTAAATGGTGCGTCTTTTGCAGAAAAATTATTGAACAAATAACTCAATGTTCCTGAAAAAACACCTTTGATCTTTGTAATATTTTCTCCTGAAAGGTGCAATAGTTTTATCGTATCTATCAGTGGCAATCCCGCTCCTACATTGGTTTCATACAAATAACTCTTTTGATTATCGGCCAATACTTTACGCAATTTTTTATAAAAACTATAACTTAATGTATTCGCAACTTTATTGGAAGAAATCAGATCGAAACCATTCTCTATCAAAGGAATATAATTCTCTACAAATGCAGCACTTGCCGTGTTATCAATAGCAATTAAATTCTCTAAGTGATGCTCATTAGCGTAAGCGATAACATCATCAATTGTATAGGAAAACCCATTATTCTGGATTTCATTTTTCCAATTTGGAGTGACGCTGTTTTTATTTAAAAGCACATTCTTAGAATTTGCAATTGCAAAAACATTTAGTTTTATATCTTTCCTTTTCTCAATAGCGGCAGCTGATTCCAGTATTTGATTAATCAACGTTCCTCCTACTAATCCATGTCCAAAAATGGCAATATTAATTTTCTTGGAAACTCCAAAAATCTCTCCGTGTATAACATTTAACGCCTTGTGAAGTTGCGATTTTTTCACAACCAAACTCACGTTTTTACCCGTAACGGTATTATTGAAAAGTATTGGAACAATTTTATTTTTTATCAATGCCGTGTAAGGCTTATGGAACGTACTCAAATCCTGACCAATGATAGAAATCACCGAAACATTATCCGTTACCGTGATTTTATTCACATCTTTTGAATAGAAGTCGTTCTCGAATTCTTTCTCTAATTCAATCATTGCTTTAGTAGCTTTATCAGCAGCAACAACCAATCCGATTCCTCTTTCTGAGGAACCTTGAGAGATGATACTAACACTAATATCATTATCACCCATCACTCTAAAAATACGAGCATCAACACCTGTTTTTCCGAGCAATCCCCTTCCTTCAAGATTCACCAGTGAAACATTTTCAAGAACTGAAAGCGTTTTGATTCCTGCCGCATTCGAATTAGAAGTGATTAATGTTCCTTTATTTTCATGGTTGAATGTATTTAAAATACGAAGCGGAATATTTTTTTCCAATAAAGGAATAATAGTTTTGGCATGAAGAATCGTTGCTCCGAAATTTGCCAGCTCATTCGCCTCGTTAAAAGTCAGATGGTCTATTTTTTTCGCATCAGGAACTAAATCAGGATTGGCGGTATAAATTCCGTCAACATGCGTATAATTCTGAAGTTCTTCCGCATCAATATAATTAGCAATCAGTGAAGCGGTGTAATTACTACCGTTTCTTCCTAGAGTTGTGGTATCATTTTTAGTGTTTGAACCTATAAAACCAGTAACAATATTTACTGTTGTTCCGTTATTTTGTTTGAAATAGTTGATTACATTTTTCTTCGAAATTTGCTCCAAAGGTTGCGCATCACCAAATTTAGAATCCGTTTTAATTAATTCTCTTGCATCCGTAAAACGAGCATTTACTCCATTTTTAATCAAAATAGCGGTCAGCAATTTTGCAGAAAGCAACTCTCCTTTTGAAAGGACCTGATCCTTAATTTTATTACTGTAATCCCCGATTAAACTTACTCCTTCAAAAAGTTTTTCCAAAACATTAAATTCTTCCGACAGGTTTACGTCTTGACAATCGTCTTGTTGGTATTTTTTGAAATCTTCAAATAACGGTTTATAATCACCATTCTTTGAGGCTACTCCTAAAATTTCTTCCAACTCGTCTGTAGCATTTCCTCTTGCCGAAACTACTATAGCAATTTTTTCTCCCTGTCTTACTTTATCGGTAATAATAGCGACTACTTTGTTTAACCCTTCGCCATTCGATAAAGATTTACCTCCAAATTTCAATATTTTCATTGTGTATGTTTTTATAGTGTATTGCCACCAAAAATGGTTGCAAGCAAATTGTCTAGTTGTTTGTATTCTATCAAAAATGCATCGTGTCCATGAATGGAAACAATTTCTTGATACGTGACATTATTTTTATATTTTTTTAATTCCTGATACGTCGCTCTATTTTCACTAACTGTAAAAAACAAATCTGAATCGATTCCAATGATATGAATATCAGCTTCAATTTTAGATGCAATTTCTTCAAATGAGCCTCTATTTCTGGTTATATCAATGGTTTTAAGCAATTGATTCATCATTTTATACGATGAAAGCTGAAAGCGTTTCTGGAGTTTTTCACCATGATGACACAACCAGCTCTCTATATTAAAAATAGCTAATTCTTCATTAGTGGTTCTCTGAAATTTTGCCGTAAAAGATTCCGGAGTTCTATAGCAAAGCATCGCATGAATCCTGGCATCTTCAATAGGTTTTGAAGAATTATTCAAAATTTGCTCCTGTAAAAAGCAATTGGCTATCAACCAGTCGGTAGATTTCCAATCGGTTGCAATAGGAATTAAATGCTGCGTGATTTTTGGTTCCAAAGCCGCTATTTCCCATGCAATTCCACCACCTACTGATCCGCCAATAATAGCAAATAGTTTTTTGATTTGAAGGAAGTGAACGCCTTGAATAAAAATTTTGGCAATATCTCTGGCATTAAAATCCAGATAATTTTCAGTGACGGTGTCATCGAAACCATTTCCAGGAACATTAAAAGCCAGTATGGTATATTGAGTTGTATCTATAGTTTTATTTTCACCGATTAAATCATTCCACCAACCATTCTCTCCCACAACTTGGGAATTTCCAGTCAATGCATGATTTACCAAAACTATTGGAGCCGTATGTAAAGCCGGACCAAAAACTTGAAAACTTAAGTTTAAGGCAGCATAAAAAGCCCCACTTTCGGTGGTGAAATTATATAATGTAATAGGTGTTGGTTTATTTTCCAATTTCAAATCTTTTATGATTTTTGATTTGTGCTGGAAATATTAAAAAGAAAGCTAGAAGTAAACTAGAAGAATTTCTTTGTGTTATCTTTCCTTTAGATTCTGAAACAAATTCAGAACAAAGGTAGAATGCAGCACCTTCTTCGATTTACCGAAGGGTTGCTAAGGCTTCATCGGGTCTAATCCCTCTGCCTTTCTTTATAACATTTCAATACGTTTTTGAACTTAAAGGCACAAATTAACTACTATTTTTTTTAACAACCAAATTTTTATGTGAATTGATTCCAATTGTTTCGCAGAAAAACACTTCGGAGAAATGAATCTGCAATTGTCTTTTCGACGAAGAAAGAACCCCATTAAGTGGATTCTATTCTTCGCCGAAACAACAACTTAGAGCACAATATCAAGGCATCAAGACGGATATTGGAATTCGGTTTTTTAAATAAAAAGTTCCTCATTTTCTTTTGAATACATTAGAAAAAGCAAAGAATTAGGCACTAATTTTTGCGCCAGAGGATCGTTTTTCGCTATTTCAAATCGCGGATGAATCAATTCGTTTTTTGAATCCTCACTGTTTTCTATTCTGTTCCTGAAACTAAATTTTTTTAGCAACCGAAAGGTCCTTGGGAAATATTTTATTGTTCTCATAATTTTTAGGTATTAGATATTATTTTTCTTTTTGATTGATGCTACTTCCGAAACAAATTCAGAATAAATGAAAAAACCCTTTTAGATACGTATCCAAAAGGGTTTTAAGTTGTGTGATAAACTTATACTTTTGGAATCAACAGACATCAAGACACATAAAGGCATTGGCACAAATCATGTTTTTGACCTTTGAATTATTTGCTTTCTGTTGTTTTATCGTTTTCATTTTATTCTTGTTTTTTAGGTTTAAAAAATTACAATCGATGCATTTCAAAAAAAAAGCCTCCCGTTATCCGGGAGGCTTTTTGCTATATAAATTTTAATTTAAATTTAAGCAATAAACGACCCGCAGGATTCTTCCTGAATGGCTTTTGACATATTGCACACATTAAATCTCATCTTTGTTTTTTTTTCTTGTAGCAAATATGCTAATTGTTTTTGACTTTTCCAAATAAAATTTTTAAAAATCACAAAACAATTGCACCAGTGCTCCTAATGCAATTGTTCCTAAGGACTTAACGAACCAAAAAGCAATAAATCTATACTAATTGCGATTTTTTTATGCTTTCGAAAACAGCGTTCAAATCCGCTTTCAAATCTTCAATATCTTCTAAACCAACAGAAAGTCGGATTAAATCTTTGGAAACTCCGGTTGCAATCTGTTCCTGCTCAGACAATTGTTGATGTGTGGTACTTGCGGGATGGATAATCAACGATTTTGTATCACCAATATTCGCCAGAAGGGAGAACAATTTAGTTTCGTCGGCTACTTTTTTAGCAGCTTCAAATCCTCCTTTTAACCCAAAAGTAACCACACCACTTTGCCCTTTTGGCAAATATTGCTGTCCTAATCGATAGTATTTACTCGATTTCAATCCTGGATAATTTACCCATGCCACCTCTTGCTGACTTTCTAACCATTGGGCTAAAGCCAACGCGTTCTCGCTGTGTCTCTGAATACGGATAGGCAACGTTTCTAATCCTTGAATAATCTGGAAGGCATTGAATGGACTCAAAGCAGCGCCATAATCCCGCAAACCTTCGATACGAACTTTAGCAATGAAAGCTGCATTTCCCAGTGCTTCGTGATAGACTAATCCGTGATAACCTGCAGAAGGCTCTGTAAATTCAGGGAATTTCCCATTTGTCCAGTCAAAATTTCCTGCATCAATAATAACACCTCCAAGAGAAGTGCCGTTACCTGTTATGTACTTTGTCAAAGAATGAATAACAATATCGGCTCCATATTGAATTGGATTCAGTAAATACGGAGATGCAACCGTATTATCAACAATAAAAGGCACTTTGAATGCCTTTGCTTCAGCCGAAATAGCTTCCAGATCCAGTACATCTAACTTTGGATTCCCCAAAGATTCCACAAAAAATGCTCTGGTATTTTCTTTAACCGCACTTTTAAAATTAACCGGATCGGATGGATCTACAAATGTGGTTGTGATACCTAATCTTGGTAAGGTAACTTTTAATAGATTATAGGTTCCCCCATACAAACTGTTCGAAGCTACAATGTGATCTCCAGCTTTGAGCAATACCAATAATGTTGTGGCAATTGCAGCTGTTCCAGATGCGGTAACTACTGCTCCGATCCCTCCTTCTAAAGTTGCCAATCGCTGTTCCAGAATGTCATTTGTCGGATTGTTTAATCTGGTATAGATGAATCCGGGTTCCGCAAGACCAAAAAGATTAGCGGCGTGTTCTGAGTTATTGAAAACGTAAGAACTGGTTTGATAAATAGGAACTGCTCTGGTTCCTGCGTTTTTTGTTACGTCGTGTCCTGCGTGTAATGCATTTGTTGCAAATTTTTGTGTGCTCATAATTTTTAGATTTTACGATTAGTATTATTTATTTGGTTATTAATTTTAGCGTGCGATACCTGTTGCTTATTTTACTTTATTTCGTGTTTTCGTATTGTTCCCTTAAAAAAAAAGTCCTTTTGGATGGCTTACCAAAAGGACTTATAGTTCAACTATAACAAAGATTAAATCTTTCACTTTTGGCAATAGCAAATTGGGATGCACCTAAGCATCATACCACACATCATCCTATTATTTGCTACTGTTCTACGCATCCTATTTACTGACTTACTTCAGCTTTTTTTTTAATTATATAAAATCGAATTTATTTTCTATTTATTTTTCATCTGTCAAAAATGGAACTGGGATAAAACAAAAAACCTCCGCGGTTAGCAGAGGTCTTAATTGTTATATTTTTAAAATTTAAAACTATACAATAGCGAACCCTGCGGAAGTCTCCGGCATCATGCAACACATATTGATAGTAACTGATTTCATTTTTTCTTTATTTGATAACGCAAAGTTGCAAAGTATTTTTGAATCCACCAAATAAAAGTCAACATTTTTAATATACCCCATGGGACTTGTAGGATATGTTAAATTCTCTCTAATTAAATTAAAAAAAACCAAAGATTAATTTGCAATTCAAAATGGTTTCATACATTTGCACCCAAATACAAGAGGAAAAATTTGAACTGATTGCAACCTCTTCATAATGAAACGAATTCATTATGGATACTGAGAATTTTTCAGTAGAAAAAATGCTAAAGCAGAAACTCTTCTTTAGTACTTTTCAGCAATTATTTTTTTCTCGCTTAATTTTTAAACTAATAATTATTATGGCCTATTTATTTACGTCAGAATCTGTAAGCGAAGGACATCCAGACAAAATTGCAGATCAAATTTCAGATGCATTAATTGATAATTTTTTAGCATTTGATGCTGACTCAAAAGTAGCTTGCGAAACTTTAGTAACTACTGGTCAGGTAATTTTGGCTGGTGAAGTAAAATCAAACACCTATTTAGACGTACAACAAATCGCTCGTGACGTAATCAAGAAAATTGGTTATACAAAAAGCGAATACATGTTTGAAGCCAATTCTTGTGGAATTCTTTCTGCTATTCATGAACAATCCGCTGATATCAATCAAGGGGTTGACAGAGCAAATCCTGAAGATCAAGGAGCCGGTGATCAAGGAATGATGTTTGGTTATGCTACTAATGAAACGGAAAATTACATGCCGTTGGCACTTGATTTATCACATAAATTATTGCAGGAATTAGCTATTTTAAGACGTGAAAATAACGAAATTACTTATTTGCGTCCTGATGCAAAATCACAAGTAACTTTAGAATACAGCGATGACAATAAGCCAACTCGTATCGAAGCTATTGTAATTTCAACACAACATGATGATTTTGATGAGGAAGCAACAATGCTTGCAAAAATCAAGAAAGACATTATTGAAATATTGATCCCAAGGATTATTGCAAAAAATCCAACACATGCTCACCTATTCAACGATACAATCCAATACCATATCAATCCAACCGGAAAATTCGTAATTGGAGGACCTCACGGAGATACCGGACTTACCGGAAGAAAAATCATTGTGGATACTTATGGTGGAAAAGGGGCTCACGGTGGTGGTGCATTCTCTGGAAAAGACCCAAGTAAAGTAGACCGAAGTGCAGCCTATGCTACACGTCATATCGCTAAAAACTTAGTTGCAGCAGGTCTTGCAGATGAAATTTTAGTACAGGTTTCTTATGCAATTGGTGTTGCAAAACCAATGGGTATTTTTATCGACACCTATGGAACATCAAAAGTAAACTTAACCAATGGTGAAATTGCTAAAAAAGTAGAAGCTATTTTTGATATGCGTCCTTACTTTATTGAACAACGTTTGAAATTAAGAAATCCTATTTATAGCGAAACCGCTGCTTACGGACACATGGGACGTACGCCAGAAACCGTAACTAAAACTTTTTCTGCTCCAGGCGGAAACGAAAAAACGGTTACTGTTGAATTGTTTACTTGGGAAAAATTAGATTTTGTGGACCAAGTGAAGACGGCTTTCGGACTGTAATTATCCGGAATTATTCTATATACAAAACCATTCGACAAGTGCGAATGGTTTTTTTTATGCTTTTAGACATTTGCAAAGAACTAAACCTAATTCTTTTTTGTAATTTGCCTGCATTATGAAAAACCTTATTACAGTATTTTTTTTCACCTTATCCTGGATTGCAACCGGACAAAATCAAAAACTACTTGCCACAAAGATTAATTACGTAACTATTGCTGCGGATCAATTTTTAGGATACGATCAATTTGGTTTTTATTACACCATCAAAAACAATGTCTTTTCTAAAACGAAAGACAGCGAAGCTATAGAGTATAAAAACATTTCTCTGGGCAAAATCACGAAAGTAGATTTGCAAAACCCTTTGAAAATTATTTTATTCTATGAAAACTTCAATACCGTTATCCTACTTGACAATCAACTAAGCGAAATTCAAAATATTAACTTTTCACAACACACAATCCCAATTGTTGCGAACGCCATCGGAATAGCTTCTCAAAATCAATTGTGGGTTTACAATAGTTTGAATCAGCAAATTGGACTATACGATTATTTAAAAAATAACTACAAAGCCATTTCTACCTCATTCCCGGAAAGCATTAAATACTATCAGTCTGATTTTAATACTTTTTACTGGATCGACGAAAAAAACAATTGGTTCTCCTGTGACATTTTTGGAAAAATAACAAGGAAGACAAAAACACCCGATTTTGATGCGATAGAAATCATTAATAACAATCAATTCCTTATTTCAAAGAACGCAATTCTTACTATTGAAGACCTCGAAAAGAACCAAAAATTTGAAATTGAAATTTTAGAAAAAACGTTTAAAAAATTCTGCTACAAAGACCAAATTTTATCTATTTTTACATCAGAAGGAATTACAAATTATAAAATCACAATACCGTAATGCACATAGCAGTAGCAGGAAACATCGGATCAGGAAAAACAACTTTGACACAATTACTGGCCAAACACTTTAAATGGGAACCCCATTATGAGGATGTTGTCGATAACCCATATCTGGATGATTTCTATCATCAAATGGAGCGTTGGTCTTTTAATTTACAAATTTATTTCTTGAACAGTCGTTTTCGTCAAGTAATGCAAATTCGTGAAAGCGGAAAAAAAATTATTCAAGACAGAACGATTTATGAAGATGCCCACATTTTCGCACCCAACCTTTATTCAATGGGTCTAATGACCAATCGTGATTTTCAGAATTATTCTACTCTTTTTGAATTAATGGAATCATTGGTAAAACCACCCGATTTGCTAATTTACCTGAGAAGTTCCATCCCAAATCTAGTGGGACAAATTCACAAACGCGGTCGCGAATACGAAAACTCCATTTCTATTGACTATTTAAGTCGTCTGAATGAGCGTTATGAAGCATGGGTTCATACGTACAACAAAGGAAAACTATTAATAATAGACGTAGACAATATTAATTTTGTTGACAATCCGGAGGATTTAGGAACTATTTTAAATAGGATTAATGCAGAACTGAATGGACTATTTTAGAACACTGCAAAAAGTATAAAATTAAAAATGCCTCACAACAACCGTGAGGCATTTTTAATTTTTATACCTTTGCAAATCAATACATTGCTTTACAAAGAAAGCGCAAATGCATTTTATTTTGATTCCCCTTAATTTATCATACATAAAGCACTAATCAATTGGTTTTTCTGATTATTAATTAAAATCTAAAAATCATGAAACTCAAAAATTTTAAAACTAAAACTGTTTGTTTTTTACTGGTCATTGCTCTTGTACTGCAAAGCTGCAGCGTTTATAAAAAAACGCCTGTAACTTTAGAACAGGCTGCAACTGCAAATCGAAAAGTTTTAGTCATTAAGTCTGACAATACAAAACTCAAATTTACCAGGATTGAACAAATTGAGGGCATTTATTATGGCCGCATAAAAACCAGAGCCGGAATTGAAAAAATACCGCTCACTGAAAGTGATTTAAAAACAATACGTGTTCTGGATAAAACAGCAACAACAGTCGGAAATGTTGCCATTGTTGTCGGTTCCTTAGGGATTGTTCTTTTAGTTGTTGCAGCTGTCGAACTTTCTACCTTGGGTGATGGTTGGGGAGAATGGGATTATTGAATATTCAGGAAATACGACACAAAGAATATAAAATAGTAAATGCCCGGCAAATTGCCGGGCATTTACTATTTTACCAACAAAATCAATTATTTTGACGCATCGATTTTTGCCTGAACTTCTGCATCGGTTCCTTCAAAATTCTGAATATCAACTTTCCCGTTTACGGTTGTTTTAATCGTTGCTTTAACTTTTCCGTCAACCGAAGTTTTTTCAATGGAAACTTCTTTAGAAACTGCGCCAGTTGATGCTACAGCAGCATTCATATGCACGCACGTTTTACTAGTACATCCTTTTGCTATACACTCTTCTTTTGACATTGAAGCACACATTTCACTGTTGGCGCAACAAGACGCCATATTGGAAATCGTATGACTGCCACTGCCTAAAATAGGTGCAATTACAAGACCAATCAAACACGTTAATTTAATCAAAATGTTCATTGATGGCCCAGAGGTATCTTTGAACGGATCACCAACGGTATCTCCGGTAACAGCTGCTTTGTGCGCATCGGAACCTTTATAGGTCATTTCGCCATTTATCAGAACTCCTGCTTCAAAAGATTTTTTGGCATTGTCCCAGGCACCTCCCGCATTGTTTTGAAAAACTGCCCAAAGCACACCAGAAACGGTAACTCCAGCCATATAACCTCCCAGCATTTCTGCAATTAATTGATTATTGTCGCCATAAACTACTTTTCCAAGCAGCACTATGGCAATTGGAAAACCGATAGTCAAAATTCCCGGTAGCATCATTTCGCGTAAAGCCGCTTTAGTTGAAATATCAACACATTTAGCATATTCTGGTTTTCCGGTTCCTTCCATAATTCCGGGAATTTCCCTGAACTGGCGACGTACCTCGTACACCATATCCATCGCTGCTTTTCCAACAGAATTCATGGCTAAGGCAGAGAAAACCACAGGTATCATTCCTCCTACAAATAGCATAGCTAAAACAGGTGCCTTGAAAATATTGATTCCATCAATTCCTGTAAAAGTAACATACGCCGCAAACAAAGCTAATGATGTCAATGCAGCAGACGCGATTGCAAAACCTTTTCCTGTTGCAGCAGTTGTGTTTCCGACAGAATCTAAAATATCAGTTCTGGTACGCACTTCTTTTGGGAGTTCACTCATTTCTGCAATTCCACCTGCGTTATCAGATATAGGTCCGAAAGCATCGATTGCCAGTTGCATTGCAGTTGTTGCCATCATCGCCGAGGCAGCCAAAGCCACACCATAAAATCCTGCAAAAGCATACGAAGTCCAAATTGCAGCAGCAAATAATAAAACAGTTGGGAACGTAGAAATCATTCCTGTCGCCAATCCTGCAATAACGTTTGTTCCTGCTCCAGTACTGGATTTTTGCACGATTGCCATAACTGGTTTTGTACCCAAACCGGTATAATACTCTGTTACCGAAGAAATAACGGCTCCCACTACCAACCCGACAATAGTTGCATAGAACACTCTCATGGATGAAATATCTTTAGTTCCTTCGCCAAAGAAATCCATTTTCATGGTCTCTGGCAACATGTATTGCACCAAGAAGAAACATGCTATAGCCGTTAAGACAATAGAAACCCAATTACCTATATTTAACGCTTTCTGAACCTGAGCTTCTTTGGCATTATCATCTGTGATTTTTACCAACATTGTTCCGATTATAGAAAATAAAATTCCAAAACCGGCAATCGCCATTGGCAATAATATTGGTCCGATTCCGCCAAAAGCATCTTGAATATTTCCTCCCATGTCTTTGATAACATAGTTCCCCAAAACCATCGCAGCCAAAACGGTCGCTACATAAGAACCAAATAAATCAGCTCCCATTCCTGCAACGTCTCCCACATTATCTCCCACGTTATCGGCAATAGTTGCCGGATTACGAGGATCATCCTCTGGGATTCCTGCCTCTACTTTACCCACTAAATCTGCTCCAACATCGGCAGCTTTTGTATAAATTCCACCACCAACTCTTGCAAAAAGTGCAATAGATTCCGCTCCAAGAGAAAACCCTGCTAATGTCTCCAAAACAATGGTCATGTCTTCTGTTGAAGTCCAGGTTCCATTCATGAAAAAGTGGAAAAAGAAAATAAAGAATGTAGTTAAACCTAAAACCGCTAAACCCGCAACACCTAATCCCATTACCGTTCCACCACCAAAAGAAACTTTTAATGCCTGCGGTAAACTGGTACGTGCGGCCTGCGTTGTTCTAACATTTGTTTTTGTTGCTATTTTCATTCCCATATTCCCCGCTAATGCAGAGAAAAAAGCTCCGAAAACAAAAGCAACTACTATTAATATATGTGTTGTAGGAACCACAAATGAAACCGCTGCTAAAACGATACTTGCGCCAACAACGAAGAAGGCTAATAATCTATACTCTGCCTTGAGGAAGGCTAATGCGCCTTCGTAGATATAATCTGAAATCTCTTTCATTTTACCATCTCCCGCATCTTGTTTTAACACCCAAGCTCTTTTAACCCACATGAACAGAAGTCCTACAATTGCCATAACTATCGGCAAGTAAATCATTATTGTATTCATAAATTTCTTTTGGTTTTTGGTTAGTATTGTTAATGTAACAAAACGAATTTAAACAAAAAAGCAATACTCCTAACGGAATATTGCTTTTTTTGTAAAAATTATGGGCTAAAATTATTTAATACTAAATAATCCCTCTGGTTTGTTTTCTATTTGATTAAAACGATCGGTACATTCTTTAATGATTGCAAACGCTTCATTTACATCTCCCCAACCTTCAACATCAACTATTTTATTTTCAAGGTCTTTATACACTTGAAAGAAGTGTTCAATTTCTTTTAATAGGTGTGGATTAATATCCGATAAGTTTTCTAATGAATTCCAGATTGGATCTGAAACCGGTACACAGATAACTTTTTCATCTGGACCCTTATCATCCGCCATGTGAAAAACACCGATAGGTTTTACTTCCATTACACATCCAGGAAAAGTTGGTTCATTTACTAAAACCAAAACGTCTAAAGGATCCCCGTCTAATGCTAATGTTTCAGGAATAAATCCGTAATCAGCCGGGTACATCATTGACGAGAATAACATTCTGTCAAAACGCATTCTTTTTATTTCGAAATCATATTCGTATTTATTTCTACTTCCTCTTGGTATTTCGATTAAGACATCGAAAGTTGTTAATTTGTCTGCAGTCATTTTAGTTTTTCGTTTCTATATTTATGGTTGCAAAAATAAGTAAAGAATCCCTTTCAACAATGAAAAATTTAGGTTATCTGTTGATTAAATTTTAACAAACAGCACTTTAGTAAACCACCGTTCTATTTCTTTTGTTCAAATAATGATGCCATAAAAGGTAGGTGGCAACGGAACGATAGGGACTCCATTTTATAGTATGGACTTCCATTTCTTCTTTATTGTGAATATCCAGCAATTCTTTTATGGTGTTTACTACAGCAATATCACCCAGGGGAAGTAAATCTGGTTCCTGAAGGCAAAACATCAGGTAGATATCGATTGTCCAATTTCCTATCCCTTTGATCTTGATCAGTTCTTCTCGAACTTGCTGCGCCGGTTTGGCTGGCAAACTTTCCAAATCAATATCTTTATTGAGTATTGCCGTTGACAATGCTTTAATATAAGACGTTTTTTGACGGCTTACGCCAAGATTCCTGAATTCGTCGTCTGCTAAATCAAGAAGTGCAGCAGGTTCAAATGCCTTTTCTTTGGATTTTAATTTTAAAAAAGTGGCTTTGGCCGAATCTATAGATACCTGTTGTTCTAAAATCAACAATACTAAAGTCTCAAATCCCTGAGGCCTTTTAGGAATAGTTGGCATTCCGTATTTTTCAATAATCACTTTGAAAATGGCATCCTTCTCTAAAAGATAGTCTATGGCATGTTGCATAATCTGATGTTTTTTAACCCAGATGGAAACGGCCTCTTTTTATTGCTTTTTTCAAAACCAAAAAGATATCGTAAACAGCTGGACACACGGAAACGAACTCACAAAGAACAAAGCTCCTGATTCCTGTTATCGCCACAATGACAATTTAGGCGTTCCCTTTTATTAAAAATTAAATCCAAATGACCCTTTTACTGAAAAACGATGTGTATCAGGCGTATTGAGATAACTACCTCGCCAGGCGAAATCGATGCGGAATACTTTGAAAATATTCCCAATTCCAGCACTGTATTCCCAATACCCTTTTTCGGGTGCGTTGTAAGCCAAACCAGAAGCATTTATGGCTCTGTTCTCCTCTGAAATAGTACCGTAGACACCTTTTACCGATACGATTTCTCTCCAGTTGAGTTTTCGCATAAATGGGATTCTGGAGAAAAATCGGCCATTGAAATTGTGATTCCACTGCAAAGTAGCATACTGATCGGATAAAAACTCATAAAAATTAAGATTGCTAAAAGTATTCTCAAGGGTAAAAAAGGTTTGATTTCCCGGAATAACACTCATCAGTCCCAAAGGAACGGTTCCAAAGGTTTTCCCCACTTCCATAATTATATTCGTACGCCCCAATGGCCCAATAATTATCGGTTGTTTGTAATACAATTGTATTTTATCGTATTTGAAATCACTATTCAGCAATCCTTTAAAACCATGACTGTAATTTACAAAAAAGCGGCTGTATGGACTGTCAACATTTTCTCTTTCTACGGCAAATCCAATCGTTTTTCTCTTTGGTGTGTATTCAACCTGGAAGTTAACTTCGGATTGTTTAACGTCACTTTTTGTCGTACCACTGGCTATATCTGTATAATAATCCAGACTAAATGTTGGAGAAGCCGACTCCAGGGTGCGATACGAAATCCCGGTTTGAAATATTAAATTTTTAACAGGCTCTATTTCCACCGCAATATTACTCAGGTTGATATTGGTCAATTTCCCATTACTTCCTGATGAAAACACAGAGGACGAAGCAAAGCTTCTGCCCAGAATATCATAGGTCGTCGTTAAACTGGCACCAATCTGCTCAATGTCACGCCTGTTACCTCCAGACAAAATAATTCTCTTTTTCTTATCGACCATCCACTTACCGGAAAATCCATACTTGAATTTTTCGTCCTTAAAACCATACGCCGTATAGCCTTGCAAACGCCAGGTATCGTTCGTTCCAAAATACGTCCTTCCTCCTGCACGCAATCGCGCACCCTCGACCTCATTGTATCCAAATGTGGAGAAAAGAGGACCGTAATCAAAATTTCCAAATTGCAAAAATCCGCTAGCCAGAACTTGAACAGTACTGTATATTTGCTTGAATTTTCGAACCGTTTGAAGCGTATCCAGCATTTTATAAACACCCAGTTCATCCTTAGTTAAGTTCTCGAATCGATTCTCATTCCAATACTCATCGGATCTGTTGTAAACCTCAGCGTCCATATAATTAACCTCTTCTTTATAGAAAGCAAGTGGTTTCTCTTTATTGAATTGATGATTCCTGTAGAAAGTGGTTCGCTTACCGTAAACCCCTTTTGACTTTTCTTTTTTGTTTAAAGCAAAATCAGACATCAAATAATCTCGGGTTAATAAGAAAACAGAATCGTTGACCACTTCAAATTCCTGCTCCAAATAAATATCTTTTACCCAGTTGATATTGGCGCTTTTGGTAACTGCCATATTAATTTTCTTAATGGCAAATGTTGAATCATTGACCCAAAAATCACCTTTGAAAGTTAATTCGTTTTTGCGTCGCGGGTAAAATACAATATTAAAGCACCATTTTTTATCAATGAAAGCACTGTCTTTCAATACATAATTATACACATCAATACCCGTTCTGGACAAAGGGCTCGTGAAACTTTTATCAAAAAAAGTTAAGTAATTATTATAGATATCATAATTGGAATACAAATCCTTTACAAACGTCAAAATCTGTTGGTTCCCATTAAAACCAGAAGTCTTATTGGCTTTTATTTTCTCTTTTACTTTCTTTAATTTGTTATCCCCGTAAACATCATTAAGCGATTCATTTACAAAAATGGGCAAGTACGTTTTACCGGTAATTTTTGAGGTATCCATTTGGTTGAAAATAAACTCCATCCCCTTAAAAAGTTTACTTTTCATAAAAGCACTATCGATAGAATTCATGTCAAATTCTATTTTCTCATACTTTTCCATTTGATATTGGTCAAATAAATACAACCCATTTTGACGTTTCCTTTCCCAAATTTTCCTCAGAATATCAAGTGCAGGATTGTTTTTTTTTGAAGTTTTACCTGTAAAAACAACTACTTCACTAAGGCTCTCGGCTTCGTTGAGCTGAATTTTAAAATTATAATTCACCGATTTATCTAAGGTAATTTCCTTTTCAGAAAACCCTACCGAGGATATTACTAAAGTAGTATAGTTTTTTTCGGATTCAAGGTAAAACCGACCGTCTTCATTGGTAACAATGCCTTCACTCGAGTTCTTGAAAACCACATTAGCAAAGGGAATCGGCTGATTTGATTTGTCTATCACAACACCACTTACTTTTGTTTGTGCAAAAACAACATTCACCGAAACAAATAAAAAACATAAGAGAAACAAAAAATTCTTTTTCATAGTCATTCAAAAAAAAAACTTCATCAAATAATAATTGATGAAGTTTCAAATATAGTTAATTAGACCGCTAGATTATTCGATAATTAAAGGGCTGGTTGTTAAATTTAACCTAAAATCGAATACCCTGTACAACCTATTTTTTATACAGTACTTTTTTAACCGCTTTTACTACATCTCCCGCATTAGGCAACCATTCTTTAAGCAATACCGGAGAATAAGGCGCAGGAGTGTCAGCCGTTGTGATACGTTGGATTGGCGCATCAAGGAAATCAAAAGCACGCTCTTGAACTAAATACGTTATCTCAGAAGAAACACTTGCAAAAGGCCAGGCCTCTTCAAGAATAACTAATCTGTTTGTTTTTCGTACCGAAGTCAATATTGTTTCAAAATCCAAAGGACGAACGGTTCTTAAATCGATAATTTCACATGAAATTCCTTCTTTTGCTAATTCATCTGCAGCAATAAAAGCTTCTTTGATGATTTTTCCAAAAGATACAATCGTTACATCAGTCCCTTCACGCTTAATATCAGCAACACCAATTGGAATCGTATATTCTCCTTCAGGAACTTCTCCTTTATCACCATACATTTGTTCTGACTCCATGAAAATCACAGGATCATTATCACGAATAGCTGATTTCAATAATCCTTTTGCATCATAAACCGTAGATGGAACTATTACTTTAAGACCCGGAGTATTCGCAAACCAGTTTTCAAGTGCTTGCGAGTGCGTTGCTCCCAATTGCCCAGCAGAAGCTGTTGGACCACGAAAAACGATAGGTACATTAAATTGTCCACCTGTCATCTGACGCATTTTGGCAGCATTATTTATAATTTGGTCAATCCCTACTAAACAGAAATTGAACGTCATATATTCAACAATTGGTCTACATCCATTCATTGCTGAACCTACTGCAATACCTGTAAAACCAAGTTCCGCAATCGGAGTGTCAATAACTCTTTTTTCGCCAAATTCAGCTAGCATTCCTTTAGATGCTTTGTAGGCACCATTATATTCTGCAACTTCCTCACCCATTAAGTATATGGACTCATCGCGACGCATTTCTTCACTCATTGCTTCGCAAATGGCCTCTCTAAATTGTATAGTTCTCATAGTTGTATGTTGTATATGTGTAATTTTCGAAAAGCAAAAATAAATATTTAAAACCACTTAAAGGCATAAATAACTTTAAAATAATCAGGAGCTGTCTTTGGCTAGAGGCTTTATCTTCCTGTAATTAAAGGAACCACGGCCAGGACACCGCTGCTATCGCACCTACGAAATCGATATAGTGTCGAGAATTTACACATCTCAGCCAGCTTCTCCTCTCCTTACCCCTCTTAAACCAGAATTCGAAAGCAACAATTTGGTTTCTTTTTGTTGGATTTTTTTCACTGATACAGCCCATAAAATACACAATTCACCTCTTTTCAAAAATTCATATTCTTCTATTAAGAAAGCACAAAAGCATAAAGCATCGCCATATAACGCGAAAAAATACCTATTAATAGGTAGATAAAAACTTATAAAAAAAATTAGATTTGTTAATTCGAAGTCATTTTGATAGCGGTTAACTTCCTTTAAGCAATACTGTTTCCATTAGTTTAAAGCTCCAATTAATTGAAAACAAAATTATTCTTGAAGAAATTTTGATATTTAAAGAAAAAATCACGAAGAATAAATCTTTATAAATAAATTTGAATTCAAAAGACCTGCAGAGTAATGATTTAGCGATAAAACAGCAAAATACGATACCATGAAAAACCCTCTTACCATTCTTGTCCTTGAAGATGAAATGATTGTCGCCGAGAATATCGCCGCAATTATAGAAAACATCGGAGATTTTTCAGTGCAGATAACAAACAACCTAGAGGAGGCTATCCAAATTGTTTCAGAGAAAAACGTCAGCCTTATTGTTAGTGATATAAACCTGACAGACAATCTCAACGGTATTGAAATAGTGAAATGTCTGCAACAAAAATATTGGATTCCTGTGATATATCTAACCGCATATTCCAACGAAGATTATATAGACTCCGCTTTGGAGACAGAGCCGATCTCCTATCTAATTAAACCATTCACCACAAGACAATTAGAAGTCGCTGTCAATATAGCGATGAAAGTTATTGACGTCAGATCTACTTCGCCAAATTATACAAAACCCTCCGACAGAGAAATAGAAATATTGACACTGCTGTCAACAGGATTAAATAGTAAAGCTATTGCTAATTCATTGTATCTTAGCGAACATACAATTAAAACGCACAGAAAGAATTTAATGAGGAAATACAATATGAAATCTTCCTCAGAATTAATTGCACTGGCATCAAAACTGAAATGGGTATAAATTTGAGATTATGAGATTAGAAAATGGTAAAGCCTTCATGAAAAAAATAGGCGGTGATGAAAGTTTAGAACTGGAACAACGCATATTCAATATATCTTCATTTTCCATTTCGGTATTTGCACTAGTAGGCACTATCGCCAACTATGTTATCGGGCTCAACTTTACCGTTATAGCGTTAAGTTTTATAGGATTTATAATCACATTCACGCTTTTTTACCTTTCCCGTTTTAAAAACAGATATTCCACTCAGCTGATTGCTTATTACCTAATTTCAACTGGCCTAATTCTAGGCAGCATGTTTTTCTTTAACGCTGGTGTAAATGGAACCGTAACCTACCTTATCTTAATGTTTCTTAATGTCTTTGTACTTATTGTTTCCGAAAAAAAACAAAATCTTATCTACCTGTTTTTTTACATACTACTAATTTCATTAATCGGATTAAATTATGCTTTCCCCCACTTAATAATCGCATACAACAGTCCCGAAGAAGCTTTTGCCGATCACGCCATTACAATGCTGTACGCCATGTTTTTCACAACCTATATCATAGCAACATTTAGAAAAAAAATGGCTGAAGACCGTCAGGTAATTATTTCCAAAAGTACCGAGTTAGAAACTTTATATGAAGAAATATCAAGTCAAAAAACAGCATTACACACTACGGCCGAAGAATTAAAAATAGCGCTCGAAAAAACAAACGAAAGAAACAAATACATAGAAACACTGATTAAGGAGTTAAGTCACCGTGTAAAAAACAACCTGCAACTGGTAATCAGTTTATTAGACATGCAATCCATGAATATTTCGGACCCTAAATCAAAAGAGGCTATAAATGATGCTAAAAGCAGGCTTTTGTCTATGTTATTGGCCCATCAAAAACTATACAACATAGAAAATGCGGTGTCCATTTACATTCCGGATTACATTAATCAACTAACCGAAATGATACAATCTACCTACAGAGAATCCTATGACGAATGTTTTGAAATTGATTGCATCCCTATTCGACATGAAGTAGAAAAAGTAATTTCTCTAGGATTGATAATCAACGAAATAATTACCAATTCGTTTAAACATGCGTTTAAGGAAACTGAAAATCCTTTGATAAAAATAACCATAAGCCAAATTAATCAAAACAATATTTTAACCATTTCTGATAATGGATCAGGGTTCGAAAAGAAAGAGAATTGCACCGGAATGGGACTATCTATTGTAAAGGCACTCACAAAACAGCTAAAGGGCAACTTTAAAATTAATAAAACAATAGATTCGAAATTTGGAACCACTTCAATTTTGGAATGGCCAATATAAATTTTAATTTAAAAATATTTTAAGTCCCATAAATGTAAAATAGCTTCAAAATAATCAGGAGCCGTTTCCGGTTATATGCCGTATCTCCCTGTGACTAAAGGACCCACAAAAAGGATACAGCTGCCTTTCAAATTACGAAATCGTAATAGTATTGAAAAATATTATGCATGCATACTATATTATTCGAATTATTATTTTAAATTTGTCGAAGCTTTTTAGAAAAATCAAAATTTATAATTATGAAAATATTAGTTTGCATCAGTCACGTTCCTGATACTACTTCAAAAATCAACTTTGTTAATGGGGACTCTGAATTTGACACAAATGGTGTACAATACGTAATCAATCCAAATGATGAATTTGGTTTAACACGTGCTATCTGGTTTCAAGAACAACAAGGCGCAACGGTTACTGTTGTCAATGTTGGAGGACCAGAAACAGAACCTACTTTAAGAAAAGCATTGGCAATAGGCGCAAATGAGGCCATTCGTGTCAATGCAAATCCTACAGACGGATTTTTTGTTGCCAGACAACTTGCCGAAGTAATTAAAAATGGCGCATACGATGTCATTATCGCTGGAAAAGAATCTCTTGATTATAATGGCGGAATGGTTCCGGGAATGATCGCCGGAATTTTAGGCTACAATTTTCTAAATTCCTGCACAAGTATTACTGTTGACGGAACTAATGTAAAAGCAATTCGTGAGATTGACGGGGGAAAAGAAACAGTAAGTACTGCTCTTCCTTTAATCATTGGCGGACAAAAAGGATTAGTGGAAGAAAAAGACCTGCGTATTCCAAACATGAGAGGTATTATGACGGCAAGAACTAAACTTCTAACCATCCTTGAACCCGTTGAAGCTCCAGTAAATACAAAAGCGGTAAAGTTTGAAAAACCAGCTGCTAAATCGGCGGTAAAATTAATTGCACCAGAGAATTTAGATGAATTAATCAATCTGTTACACAACGAAGCGAAAGTAATATAATTTTAAGTTATGAATTTTAAATTGTGAATTTCAACCTCACAATTAAATCTAAATTTATAATTCAACATTTAAAATAATTGAAAATATGTCAATATTAATATATGCAGAATACGCAGAAGGAAAATTCAAGAAAGTAGCTTTCGAATTAGCTTCTTATGCAAAAAAAGTAGCTGAATCATTAGGAACAACTGTTACAGCGGTAACCGTAAATGCAGGAGATGTTTCAGAATTATCAAAATATGGAGTAGATAAAGTACTGAAAGTAAACAACGATAAATTATCCGGATTTACTGCCAAAGCGTATGCCGATGTAATCAAACAGGCAGCTCAAAAAGAAAACGTTAAATTAGTTTTACTTTCATCAACTACAGACAGCATTTACCTTTCCTCACTTGTAGCTGTGGCTTTAGAAGCAGGATTTGCTTCGAATGTTGTTGGATTGCCGGTAAGTACTGCGCCTTTCCAAGTAAAAAGAAATGCTTTTTCAAACAAAGCTTTTAACATTACAGAAATTGCTACCGATATAAAAGTGCTTGGCCTTGCTAAAAACTCCTATGGTATTTTTGAAAATAATGCTACTCTAACCCAAGAGGACTTCAATCCAACAATTGGAGATAACGATTTTGGAGTAAAGGTAGAATCAGTGGAAAAAGTTTCTGGAAAAGTTTCTATCGCCGATGCAGATATTGTGGTTTCTGCAGGACGCGGATTGAAAGGTCCAGAAAACTGGGGAATGATTGAAGAACTAGCTTCGGTACTTGGTGCTGCAACTGCTTGTTCAAAACCCGTTTCTGATTTAGGATGGAGACCTCACGGAGAACACGTAGGACAAACCGGAAAGCCTGTTGCTACAAATCTTTATATTGCTATAGGAATTTCAGGAGCAATTCAGCACATTGCAGGAATCAACTCTTCTAAAGTAAAAGTGGTTATCAATAGCGATCCCGAAGCGCCATTCTTCAAAGTAGCCGACTACGGAATTGTAGGAGATGCTTTTGAAATTGTCCCAAAATTAATTGAAAAACTAAAAGCATTTAAGGCGCAACAGTCTTAATTCAATAAATCTCTCCAAATTGCTGCCTAAAAATTAAGATATTTGTATCTTTGCTCTTAGGCGGCAATTTTTTTGAATAAAAAATACGCTTAATTTTTTATTAAAAAAATAAGTACATCGTACTTTTTCCATTTTAACAACTATGAGCTTAGTTAAATTATCCATAAAAGGGATTTCATACAGTCAAACCCAAAACGGAGCGTATGCTTTGATTTTGAATGAAGTTGACGGTGAAAGAAAATTACCTATTGTCATAGGCGCTTTTGAAGCCCAATCTATTGCTATTGCTTTAGAAAAAGAAATCAAACCTCCTCGCCCTTTGACACACGATTTATTCAAAAATTTTGCTGAGCGTTTTGATATCATTGTAAAACAAGTCATTATTCACAAACTGGTAGATGGTGTTTTTTACTCCAGTATCATTTGTGAAAGAGATAAAATTGAAGAGATCATAGACGCCAGAACTTCCGATGCCATTGCTTTAGCGTTGCGATTCAATGCGCCAATTTATACTTATAAAAATATCCTTGATAAAGCTGGAATTTACCTGAAAGCAAATCCTCTGGAAGCTAATAAAGATTCACAGGAAATTGATGATGTGCTTTCAAATCCGGATACATTTGGTCGTGAAGAAGAAAGCAATCAATCCGGACATACGTATTCTAAACACAGCCTACAGGAATTGAACGAGTTGCTGGATCAAGCTGTCGAACATGAAGATTACGAAAAAGCAGCTAAGATTAGAGACGAAATTTCGAAAAGAGAAATATAAAAAAACAGTGCGCTTTAGGGCATACCCTCCTGCAGCGTAAAGCACAAAGCAAATGAAGCAATATTTAGATTTAGTGCAACACGTTATGGAAAACGGTTGCCAAAAAGGAGATCGCACCGGAACCGGAACAAAAAGTGTATTTGGATATCAAATGCGTTTTGATTTAAGTGAGGGTTTTCCGATGGTTACCACTAAAAAACTCCATCTGAAATCTATTATTTACGAATTACTTTGGTTTCTCAAAGGCGATACAAACATTAAGTATCTTCAAGAAAACGGAGTGAAAATTTGGGATGCCTGGGCAGATAGCCATGGCGATCTGGGACCCGTTTACGGCCATCAATGGCGCAACTGGAACAGCGAAGAAATTGACCAGATTACAGAACTGATTACAGAACTGAAAACCAACCCCAACAGTCGCAGGATGCTTGTTTCAGCTTGGAATCCTTCTGTACTGCCCGATACGAAAAAATCTTTCGAGGAAAATGTAGCCAACAATAAGGCGGCTTTACCCCCTTGTCATGCCTTCTTTCAATTTTATGTTTCCGACGGAAAATTATCTTGTCAATTATACCAACGAAGCGCTGATATTTTCTTAGGTGTTCCCTTTAATATCGCTTCCTACGCTTTGCTTACCATGATGATTGCACAAGTTTGTGAATTAGAACCAGGCGAATTTATTCACACTTTTGGCGATGCACATATTTACAACAATCATTTTGAACAACTGCAATTGCAATTATCCCGTGAGCCAAAACCATTGCCAAAAATGATTTTAAATCCTCAGATAAAAAATATTTTCGATTTTGATTTTGATGATTTCACACTGGAAGGTTATGAACCGCACGCTCTAATAAAAGGAAGCGTTGCAGTATAACTCCACAAATGACGTTTGAAATTCAAATTCCCGATAAAAGAAATAAAAAATCCGCTTCACAGCGGATTTTTATATTTGATTAGACAGACAATACGCTGTTTTCAGTACCAGCAAAATCATTCCATACAAATGAATCCGCTTCCGGTTCATTTACGAACTCACCATCTATAACATATTTAAACTCATAAGACGCATCTTTGTTCAAGTCATAAGTAGCTTTAAAGGTTCCGTTTTTTAATTTACTCAAAGCACCTTCGGCTAAATTCCAATTGTTGAAATCACCAACCACAGATGCTGATGTTGCTTGCTTTGCTTCTACTGAAAATGTAACTTTACAAACTGGTTTTGTTTTTACAAATTGTTTCTTTATTGACATAACTATTTCATTTTTAGAATTATGAGACAAAGAAAATAAATTCAAACGAACTTTCGACAAAGCACATGAAGATTTAATAGAATGACATAAACAATGTTAATTTTTCAATAAATCCCTAATTATCTGAGTATTAATTTTTATATCCTAAATAAGAAAACGTTTTCTTACTAAATAATCTCCAGTCAAAATAGTGCCTTTACAAAATAAAATTTATCTTTATAAACAAAATTTAACCTATGGAAAAAGAACAACACGAACAATACGAATATGCTAGAAGAAGGATTAAGCAAAAAAAAACGCTGTATTTCCATTTTGTCTTATTTCTTTTAGGTAGTTTATTTCTATTTATATCTACTAATTTTCTCGAAATTGGAATAAATTCAGATTGGTCCATTTGGGTAATTACAATATGGCTTTTTATTTTCATTCTGCACTTTATAAAAGTGTACATTACGGATCGTTTTATGAATAAAAATTGGGAAAGAGAACAGATAGATCGACTTGTTTCACTTCAGCAAAAAAAAATAGAACAATTACAAACAAAAATTAACGAAGAATCCTCTATATAAAAATTAAGAGAAATATGATAGTAATGATTGCGGCTGTTGCCGAAAATAATGCGCTTGGAAAAAACAATGAATTAGTATGGCATCTTCCAAATGATTTCAAAAGATTTAAAACACTTACTTCGGGACATTATATCATAATGGGACGCAAAACTTTTGAGAGCTTTCCAAAGCCATTACCCAATCGCACTCACATTGTGATATCCCGACAGCAAGAATACCTCCCTGAGGGCTGTATCATTGTAGATAGCATAGAAAAAGCATTAGAGATTTGTCCGACGAATCAAACTACCTATATTATCGGAGGTGGAGAAATTTATAATTTAGGACTTCCTTTTTCTGATAAGATTGAAATCACAAGAGTTCATCACAGTTTTGAGGCGGATGCTTTTTTTCCGGAAATTAATTTGGAAGAATGGGAAATAACCGCATCTGAATTTAATAAAAAAGATGAAAAACATCTTTACGATTACACGTATCAGACCTATCTCAGAAAATAAAAAAACATCCCGTACTGGGTACGAGTGGTCGGAAGATTTTTCTTCCGACTTTTTTTTGTTTTATATTTTCAAAATAATTCATTTTTATTTATATATTTTAACAAGATTTTTCTTGTTTATTTTATGGAGTTTTTGTATATTTATTGCTATAAATCAGTAATTTATGGCGAATTTTAAAGATCACAAAGTATCCGTAAATGAGCTGCTAGGTTTTATTCCTGAAGCGCTCTTATCACATCTCTCCACT
>NZ_JBLVPS010000027.1:0-49145 GCF_048286515.1 Flavobacterium rhamnosi
AAGTGCTTAGGACACACCTTAAATGTACTGATTTTCAGACTTTAAAACAAATAAATTGAAAGATATTTCTTATTATTTGTGTATATTTCCTGTTACTTTTCAACCCTTGATTCGCATAATATGTGTAACAGTACATTTATTTAAAAAATAATTCTCTGAAAGTGAACTTGATTTAGTGTTAAACTGATAAAGACCTTCATCTGTTCCCAACCAAAGATTTCCATCTAAAGAAAGCTTCATGCATTTTACGTCCATTAGCAATGGATACATGACCTTTAACTTTTTTGAATTGTAATTATAGTTGCAAACACCTACATTTCTTACATATACCCAGCAACAACCATTTATTCTGTCATCTTCAATAACGGCAGCGTCATAACTATATTTACGCTCGTTAATCTTTAATCCTTCGAGCGGGATCGGTTTACCCACAAATAATCCGTTTTCAAAAGTGAGCAAGCCCAAATTTTGAGAAGCAACAAGTACTCGATCTTTCGAAACGGATCGTATCTGATGAATAATGTCTTTTAATATTTTTGGTTTACTATTGTTCGGTAAAACATATTCAACTGGATGAAAAGTAGCACTGATTTTATCATAAATACACACGCCTTTAGATCCTCCTATCCAAATATTTTTTTTTGAGTCACCTTCGATATGATAGATGGTATTAAACAGCAACGATTTTTTGTCGTTAATCCTATTGCGAAACACTTTAAAATTAAATCCGTCATAGCGATTCAACCCATCATAAGTACCAAACCACATATAGCCATCACTATCCTGATATATAGTTATTACAGAATTGTTCGACAAGCCATCAGATATATCGAGAAATTTAACGGGGTATTCTTGTGAAAAACCTGGTAGAGAAAAAACTAATAACAGTACAATATGTAGTACAAAATGCTTCAAGAAAAGATAGGTTTAAAGATTGGCTAATTTGATTTTGTGTAAAAAGTACAATTATAAACTAAATTTGTTTATTAATCTCATAAAAATTCTCATAAATTATGTTGGAGTTTAAAGGTCTGAGAATATCCTTACTTTAGTTTGTATTTTGATGTAAATTCATTATTACAATAGTAAAAAACGCAGTCTAATAAGCTGCAACGGAAAAAAAACGCAAGACGAATACAATTCAATTGAAGCTTTTAGAATCTATGGAACAATTGGCAGTTAACACTGGAATCCGTGGAGTTTGGACTGGAATACCCATAAAAAACGTCTAGTTGCATTTTTCAATAATAAGAAGGTAGATTTTGTTCTTAAAAAAAGACTTCATTTCTGATGGCTTTCAATGGATTATCAATAATAATCTAAAATGAAGTAGGTTTTATCCTTACGATTTTGCCATTTTTCATGACAACTAAATCGCTATTTTTTTTCTTTTTAAATTCAATCAAATTTTCATAAACTTTATCTATTGCGTCTATAATCTTCTTCTGAGTCAATGTTGTTTTGTGCTTTTCCATGTTTCGCTGTTTTTCAGTTTGTCGAATTTAATTTCAATATCATAACCTAATATTTTCTTTTTTTATACCCCAACCAAATTACGGTAATCGAATTTTTTATAATATTCGACGTTTTCTTTTTCTTTTTTGAGCTCGATTAACTCATTCTTTACTTCAACTCTATACCATTGTTCAGGCTTTGTATGGGAGAATGTACTGAGTTTTAAAACTAATTTTGCATTCAGCTTTCTTTCACCTGAAAGATATTTATGAAGATTACTGTCCCTCATTTCAAAATAAGTGGCTAATTCTTTTTTAGTTAAGTTAAGAACCTTTAAATACATCTTAACAAAGTCAAGAATTTTTAAAACTTCCACATCGTCACTTTCATTCTGAATATAATCTTCTAATTTATATTGAATAGAAAGTAATTGATTCGTTAATATTCTTTCTTTGGATTGTTTGGCAGAATGAGATGATATAATTTTTTTTAATTCCCCTTTCTTTTTATCATTCCAAATATCACTAATTTGAATCTCTTTATTTTTCATATCCATTAGTTTAAAAATTCATTAATTAACTTTTCGCCTCCTTCTGGCGGAATAATCATGCCAGTTTCTCCCCACTTAATTGCATTATATTTTGTGGAATAGAGTGCCATCAATTTTATTTCGTCTTTTTTATCTTCTTCCATGACATCAAATGCTAAATAGCCAAGATAATCGCCTTTCCCTTTTTTAAAACTCAGCCTACAGGTAAATGCAATTAAACAACCAGCGACATTTTCATATTCTTTATTCTTACCTTTATTATGAGGTGCTACTTCAATAAACGCCATATAAAGGTTCTATCTTACTTATCATCTCAAAAATTAAGCAACCTTCAATTTTTTTAGGATTTCTTCACATACCAAAACATAGGTTTCAAAACCTTTGCCTTTTGAGTGTTTTCTAAAATTAAACCTCCATTCATCAGTCATCGAAGGAAGGTTTATTTTTATTGATTTTGAATCTGAAATTTTAGCATCTACTAAAATATTTCCTGCTATTTTTAATATTTTTACATTCATTGTATGCTAGAATTCATTAAACAAACATACTAAACAATTATACATATTGTATAATTTTAGTTGTTAATTTATATTGCTTTAAATATTCGGAAAATACCGATTAATCATTTCCCGTTGCTTTGGAGCACCCGCATTGTCCATTTATAACCTGACAACTCCTTCGCTCATCCAATTTTTTTTTTTCGCTGAACCAGTTACACAAGTTCATATAGATGGTTCATGGACTAAATATTCTAACCACTGACTAAGCATAAAATAAATCATCTGGTGGATACGAATTTTCGCTTGATTTCTAATATCATGCATTGCGATTTAATATCATTAGAAAAAATAAGCCCTCTTTCGGTAAGCAACAAACTATTCACACCTTAATTTCTCTTGTTTGGCAATGAATTAATAATTGGACAGTACTATAAAGTTTTTCCATGATAAAAATCACTAAAAATTGTGAATAACGGACAAACTTTGGCACAGTAGAGCGAATCCACATATTCTTAAAATCCATCAAAAAACACATAACTAATTAAAAATAAACAACTTACCTCTGGATTATTAAACTTATTTTTGTAAATTTATACCTCTTAAATACAGAGGTATAAAAAACCTGGGATAAGTAGGGGAAGATGTTTGATAAACCCCAAATCAGACTTGATAATAAATACAAATAGCACTTTAATTTTCTGTTTTTAGATGGGATATTTGTTTAGTCTGCCATTCGTTCAAACACATTTTTTTGCCGCTCACAAAAATTAAATCAATAAATCCTTTACAAAATGAAAAAAGCAATCCTATTGATCATCTCGGTACTTATTTTCAGTCCTTCATTCGGACAAATGAAAATGGAAACTAAAAAAGCAGATTCGAAAGTAAGTGCTGCTACACTTAGAACAAATATGCGCAAACTTTGGGAAGACCATGTTACATGGACCCGTAATGTAATTTTCTGTCTTGTTGATGAACTTCCCGGAACGGATCAGGCAGTAAAACGACTTCTCCAAAACCAGGTTGACATTGGCAACGCTATCAAACCTTATTACGGAGAAAAAGCAGGAAATAAATTAACAGAATTACTTAAGCCACACATCACCATCACCGCGGAAGTAGTCAATGCGGCAGAAGCCGGAAATACTGCTGCACTTAATATAGCCAATAAAAAATGGTATGCGAATGCTAACGAGATATCTGAATTTCTATGCAAAGCAAATCCAAAATGGGCTTTAGCGGATATGAAAATGATGATGAACACCCACCTCAAACTAACAACAAATGAAGCAGTGCAGCGCATCAAAAAGAATTACGACGCTGATGTCATTGCTTATGATAAAGTGCATAATGAAATTCTGGAAATGTCAGATATGCTTGCCAACGGTATCATTAAACAGTTTCCGGAAAAATTTAAAACAGCAACTAATATGAAATCTACCAAATAATTTGAAGATTTCTTTCAGTAGTAAAATTTTATACCCAACCATTATAACTTCTTGTTTTAATGAGCATCCCTTTTTATCAATCGCTGTTTTTTTTTCCAAATGCCAAAGTAGCATTTGTGCCTAATAACTATTTAACAGTTGATGATACTCTTGTAGTCATCTTGACGGTTAAGCAAATCGTGATCTAAACGTTTGATTTTAAAAACAAAACAACTGTACTTATCGTAAATTTTTTACAAAATAAATCCTGCTTCTTTCTTTATTTTTATAAGAAGGCTCGTATTTAATATAGCCAAATTCATTGAGCTCTCTAATATACTTATGATATGTATTAGCGTTCGATATTTTTGCAAGCCGCATAATTTCATAGCTAAATGCTTCAATTGGTTTTCTGATTCCCCAACCCTTATCCAACCTAAATTGCAACAAAGCTGCATAGACACCAATATGTGTAATAGTGACTCTGCAATCGTTTTCAATAGCAAAAAAAAAATCGGATAAGGACATTGAGGTTTTCATCAGAATCTATTTTGAATCAGATATCCTTTTTCTTCTTTTTTTCTCTTGTGGTACTTCTGATCCATCGCCATCACTACTTTGGCTTTGCTTTTTATTGTCCTGTTTAATTGCCTCAGCTTCGTCTTTAGACTTCTTTTCATCTTTAGACTGACGGTTATCAATACGTTGCATATCGCTATCGTAAAGATTAATAGTTTTAAATTGAGGATTTGCTTCGATAAATTGTTTAATCTCCTTTCCATCATATAAGAAAGTAACAGATTGCCGATTTCCTTTTTTCATGGAATCGATTAGGTCCTGCTTGTACTTTGGATTTCCCAACTCCTTGATAGCGTGTTTAGATAGCGTATTCTCAACATCATATCCATAATTTTTATGGTATTGATTTAGTTTGAAATTTCCATTGGCATCCGTTTCTTTAAAGTCCATCTGAACCCAAGCATTGTATGGCTGACCTTCTTTAGTAGTGAGGTCTTTATTAACAGCCCTTCCTTCCATCAAATTGTAGGCTTCCTTCATGGTGAAATTACTTCCTTTGTTGATGTAAAAAGTCTGCTCTAAGCCCTCCGTTGCATTTTCTTTCAACAAATCGATTTTATACGAATTAAAGAAATACATATCACTTAGCGCTGACTTCTTGAAGTTCAAGTAAACCCTTGCAACATCCTCGCCATAGTAGGCCTCATGATTCATCGAAAAACTGGGCTTTTGCTGCTGCATTTTTTCTTTTAGTTCGTCTTCTAATCCTTCACCGAAACCGGTGTACTTTACCTGATCACACAGGTATTCAAAATTTTTCTCGTTCATGACTATTTATTTTAAATGATTACATACTTTATAAAACTGACAGTACTGCTATCAGCATCAATTTTTTATTTTTACTTGGAATTCTAAATAGCTGTGCCATTATTTTCGATAAAACGAACGGCCTGAAAAAAGGATAAAAATCTACAGGCCCAACATTTGGGATAAGTACCCACACTCGTGAGCCGATACATCAAATGGCTGTAAACCCAGCTAAACCTTGTCCTACTTCGAGTAAATTAGATCATAAAGACATTATTTCTAGTGAATTAGTCAAGATTACTTAGGCTTTACTTAAAAAGAGTACTCGTTATACAATATTTCCTTCTCACTACAATGATTCCATTTCTAAAAATGTTAAAATAAAACTTACAATGATTTACAAAAATCATCTGGTAATTAACAATTTGAATGAACAAATAATAGTTGAAATATGCATTCATTATTAGCAAAATATCACCCCTATTATTTTCCTTTTAATGCGTGCGATGCGATCATATCATCATAAAAACTTTCCTACTATATGTTCTAACTCTTTAAACACCCCTCTTTTAAGCAACGCTTTCATCAGACCGTGCGTTCCATATTTATGAGTCATAGAATGCACTTTCATCACCAGCAACGCTCCTGAAGCTCCTATCCAGTTAAAAGAAAATAGTTTTAGAATGTACTTGCGGGCGGAAATAACTCGAAGATAATTCGTTCCTATAAATACCATATAGCGAACCTTAAGATCTTTAAAATCAACACATTATTCAACACCCTTATTCATTCGACACATACTATTGCGCACGGCAGTTTTTTTTCCCTCTTTTATTTAAAGAAAGCTCATGTGGAAGTAACTGAATATTACAGATAAAAAAAGTACTGGCAGGGACATCGAGACAAAATTTATGTTGTGGAAATCGATCCGCAATAGCTCACATGAAGATCAATCCTAAGAACGATGTTATTTGGGGGCTTTCCCTTAAGAAGGTCCCTCCTGTTTTTCTCGCCTTTCCTTTGTGCTCCGAAAAAAGATTGTATTACCGTCCACAACTAGTAGAAACCATTTTTTTTATGACAGCTTCTCAAATTTCCAAAAAACGGAGGATTGCTACTGTTATACCCTCCGTTTCATCTTGTGACTTGGGTCATATGGCCAGTAGCTCTTCACAATAGCATGTTAGCTTTTTTCATCCCATAAGACTTCCACCTCCTGCTGCGTCAAAAACACAGGTCCATGATTTTCACATTCGATAACAATCAATTCATCAACAACCCAGCGATAAGGAGATTCCTTTAGCAATGGATATTTTTTGAGAACTAACTTCATGTAGTCTTCGAACTCTTGCTTAGCAAGCTTTCTTTGGGTCGCTTCAATAAGCACATTATTTAGTTGCTTCACCAACGCATCCACTTCTTCGAAGATTGTACCCGATGCAGCAGACACGGATTCAAAAGAAATAATTTCAATGGAATCCAGATACCTCACATCATAATCTGACTCTTCATCCGATTTTCCTGTTGCCTCACGGATTTGAAGTTTACGTTTTCCTGCCACGATATCTTTCAACACGTTAAAGTAAAATCGCAACCCCGTAAACAAATACCAACTTACTAATGTCAGAACAAATACAACTATGTAATTGCTCCATGAAATGTTTGTAAACATACGCACTCTATTTTTTGTTATACATTACTAAAAACTCTTTTCCAAAGTAACAGCAATAATCTGTTTACAACAAGTACAGTTTTTAATTGTACCTAGCTGTACCTTTGTTAATTGCCCGTTTTACCTAAATAAAAAAATTAATTACTATAATTTAAAACAGGAATAGTTACGGTTAAAAATCATTATAATAATTACGCTAATACTCTAATAAGATCTAATTTTTTTTATAATTTTCTCTAATGTCCGAATAGCAATTTCTTTATCCCTTTCCTCTGCATTATATGATTTAATTCTTACAGAATGATATGAAAGGTCTTTTTTGAAAGCTGTAGAAAGATGCGGTACAATCGTTTTAAAAACTTCACTCATCGATTTGGCCTTCACGGTTCGTGATTCTTCAGAAGCCCTCAAAATAAGTCCCATCTGATCCGCAGATAAAGCGCATTCGATTTTATTATTATTTTCCGTTAACCGACTTTGATTCGTCCCTAAATCCTTTATTGGAGCGGCACACAGATCAATCTTATTTTGGAGATACGCTATTTCATGCGTAAACCAATTACTCAAAACAATTTTCAAATTATGATAATCATGGTCCAGTATAACGGTTTCATTAGAATGCAATTGGTTCAACTCCTTAAAATAAAACAAAAGCTTCTCCATTCTTTCTCCTGTGTTTTTAAGAATACTAGTGTTTTTAGTAATGCACTCACTGAAATGATTGATATAAGCCTTACTATTAAAGTTCATACAAATGAGAAGCTCATTTAACGCAGTATAACTACCAGTCTGTTTTTGAGAGTCTGTTAGCACTTCCAACTCTTTTACTAATTCTTTTTGATAAAGAATCTGCCTATATGTAGTTCGCTGACTATTTGAATTTACAAACCCATAAAGACTGCTAAAAACAATTTCTAAAATACTTTTATCATCACTATTTGCTATTTTTTTTTTACTCAGCTTGTCTATCTTCAGCTTCAATTCTTTCTTGAACACAATGAGGTAGTTAATCGGAACTCGTCTGTCAAGACCGAGATAAGACGAGAAACGAGTCTCTATAAAAGCAAGCAATTCATCTAAACAGGAAATTAATGTGTTTATAATGTCAGACAAACCCGCATTTTTAAATAGATCTTCTTCTTGGTTTTCAATCATATTATCCAACAGAAATATTAATGTAGAATGGTACTTCCGTACCAAAAGCCTAATCTGTCTTTTCTTGTGCAAGGAGAAAATCTCATTTTTCAATTGAGTTTGAATATTTTGTGTTTCGCTTAAAACTTTTTCGTAAATAATAGCAACGTCGTTCTCCGTAATAGTTTTAATGAACCTTTGCCTTGGATTAAGGGTACATAATATCAAAGAATCCAACCATTCTAAAGGATATGTTTTAATCATGATAGTACTGTTTAAATTTATATTTAGCTGCAACGAAAACTAGTGATTTTTAAATCTTTCGGTAGTATTCGAACGATATTCAGAAGGTGAAATTGAGGTATGTTTTTTAAAAAAATTACTAAAAAATGAAGCGGTGCTGAATTCTAATTCAGCCGCTATATAAGTAATAGTTAATTCTGGATTTTCAAGTAAAGCTTTTGCTTCGATTATAATAGCCTCCTCTATTAATTTTTTTGGCGTTTTTTCTACAACTTGTCTAACCCTTTTGGTTAAATACCCGGAAGAGACAGAAAGCGTATCCGCGTAAAACTTTACACTATGCTGTTTTTTACAATGAACAGCTAGAATTGTAACAAATTGGACAACAAGCTTTTCTTCTCCAGTAAAATTTATAATGAAATCCTTTTGATACTTTTCATAAAGCATTTTTAATCCGTATCGGAATAAATTAAAACTAATTCCTTCTCGCTCTTTTTTTAAAGTAGAATTTTCAAGTTCCGCATTTATGTTATAAATCAATTCATAAAGAAGAGACAATACCAAAAAATCCTGATCATCAAGAGTTATTTTAGAAGTAGTCCTTGTAATAAAAAAATAAAAAGGATCTGTTTTTCTTTTTATTATGCTGTTTTGAGCAAAATACTCGGGCGTAAATGATAATAAAAATAACTGCAACCTATACTTTACTTCTACTAGCCTACAAAATGAATTTTTGGGTATTACCAAAATATCCTTTGCCGATAAGTGTTCTATACTATCATCCTTCAATTGAATTTTACATTCACCAGATTTAATCAGTATAATTGAAAAATTACTGACTCTAAAGGATTCATTCGAAGGCGTTTTTATTATGTACTTCTTGATGATATGAATCGTCATACCCGATACCGGATTAGTTCCCAAATCAATATTTACCAAATCTTTAATCATAGTCAAACGTATTTGAGACACTCCGAAAACAGTATTAGAATTACCAATTTTTTTGCTCATGGATCAGTTTTTTCCCTTCCATTAGTTGCTGTGTAGTTAATTATTTCATCGCAGAACAATAAGTCTACGATGAAATAAAGGGTAACTAGATTGAAAATAATCAGGACTAAAAAAAATTATTAATTTTTTCAATCAATAGTATTCTATCCATTGTCAATCGGCTGCAAGATTCTTTTGACGAATACCAGATATAAGTGCCATTTTGACGGCGGTAGTCGACTTATCAAGAGCGTCACTATCTCCACCGACACGGTTTCCAACGGAGGATTCCCAATCTTTATCTTTTCGCTCCTTCAAATAAAAAAGCGAATACCTGGCTATCGATGAAGTAGTGAGGATAATTCTTTTATCCGCGCTATTAAATTGGGGATGAGCCATTACAGTTGATTCATAAGAAATTATGGCTTGATGAATCTGCTCGTACTCCGCATTTTCCCATAGCAGTACTGCGCTCATAAAACTGGAAAGACTACTTTTTGCTTCATTTGTCATTGATGCGCTGGTAATGGCTTCAAATTGTTGACTAATTTGTGTAATTGTACCGTAATGGTCATTGCCTGCCAAATAAACATCAAGGATGTCATTGTTTAACTTACCGGTGAGGTCGTAAAGGTTTGCCGGATTTTCAGGTGTCAAGTTGTGCACTAACAGTGAAGATTCTTCTGACTTGCCGGTAGACTTACTATCAATGCTATCAGGGCTGTCAATAGTGTCAGCGGTACAGGAAACAATAAGTAATGGTACTATTAATGACCATAATAAAATATTTTTCATAATTTAAATGTGTTAAATGAAATTGATTATTTTTTTCATCAGTTCATTTCACCCGGGTAAGCAGAACTTTAATTTAGCATGATGCTTAATTTTTTTGCTTTTGAATTCAAGGCAAATCTAAAAGTCATTTTTTTGCCTTGCAACACATCGTGTATGGATTTCCATGATTTCGGTATGGATTTCCATGAAATCCATACCCTATTTTTTTTCTAAAATTGCAATGATTATCAATAGTTTATAGTATATTTGAGATAGTTTCTGGCGGAATATCCCCAAACATTTTTGCAATACTGTTTTATGTATTCAAAATGATTCTACAGACCATATAGTACCCCACTTCTAATTTAACCTATGATTAAAAAGTATTTACTTATAGCATTGCTATGCTTAGGAAATCAGGTAGGTGCACAAAAAAGTGCATTTAATATTCCTGATACGATTCGGAATAAGGATTATGATTATCTGTTTGATCGGATAGAGGGTTTAGAAAAAGATAGTGCCAAACAATCGCTCTATCTTCGATTCTTTTTATCCAAAGCCAAATCAGAAAAAAATTTAGGAGAGGTCATAAACGGATATAAAAATTATGTCTATCACTCGTCCGAAGATTTAAAACTGATCTACGCTGACAGTATGATTTATACTGCAAAAAAGTCAATGGATAACTCCTTGCTTGGATCGGCCTATCTTACAAAGGGAATTGTGTACTATGCTCAAAAAAAACACAATTCTGCATTAGATAATTATCTTATAGCTAATAATTTTATTTCCCAAACCAATGACAGGTATTTGGTCTACAAGGTGAAATATAACATTGCCCATATAAAATATTATCTGGGCTTTTATGATGAAGCAATCTCTTTGTTTAAAGAATGTACTGTTTATTTCAAAAATAAAAATGCAAGACCCTATCTCAATTCACTCCATTCACTAGGACTGTGTTATACCAAAATAGGTAACTACAGATTATGTACGCAGACAAATGAAATTGGCTTATCGGAAGGTAAAATACTGGACAATAATGAAATGAGCTCTTATTTCCAGCATTCAGAGGGCATTAATCAATATTTCAAACGAAATTATAAACTAGCCATTAGAAATATAGCATATTCACTTACTGGTATACATAAAAACAAAGATTTTGCGAATGAGGCGGTCGGAAATTTTTATATTGGAAAAAGCTATTGGGATCTTAAAAAACCGGAAAAAGCACTATCCTATTTTAATAAAGTCGATCAGACTTTTCAGGACAAAGGATACATTCGTCCCGATCTTCGCGAAGTTTACGAATTATTGATTCGGTATTATAAAACAACTGATAATTCAAAAATTCAGCTTCATTATATAGATCAGTTACTAAAGGCAGACGACATATTAAATGACACTTATAAATATCTGATTGGAAAAGTTCATAAAGAGTACGACACTAAAGAATTGCTATTGGAGAAAAAAAATATCGAAGACTTACTTGGTAAGAGAAAACACGATGGCTCTCTTTTTATTTCAGTTATAGCACTACTATTTCTTACGCTAGCATATCTAATGCACAGCTACAATAAAAGCAGGAAGATATACAAACGTAAATTTGAAAAATTAATATTGAAAAACGACCTACCTAGAGCTGCGACCATATCAAAGAATATAAATGATGAAATATTGGATATCAACCAAGAGGTGGTTGTGGCTGTTCTGAAACAATTACAAAAATTTGAAAGGGATAAAGAATTTCTTATAAAAGATTTGACATTGGTAAAGCTTACCGTCGCTTTTGATTCAAACACCAAATATCTTTCAAAAATAATCTATCATTACAGGGGTAAAAAATTTATAGAATACATTAATGATCTTAAAATAGATTATTTAATTTTGTTATTAAAAGAGAATCAAAGAATAAGGAATTACACGAACAAGGCTTTAGCCGAAGAAGTGGGTTTTAGCAGTACGCAACGGTTTGCCAATGCTTTTTTTGCAAGAACGGAGATGCCAACCTCCTATTTTATCGAGAAGCTTAAAAAAGAACAATCAGAAATTTTAATTGAAACCTGTAGTCTCCATCCAAAATTAACCGATGCTCTATTAAGTCCACAAACAACAAAAAAACAATCATTTTAAACGAAATAAACATTTCTCGTTGGGCAGAAAAATTCAATAATCAACCGCTTTAGTTCTATAGGGTCTGGTTGCAAATATTTTAACATAAACAAATTATTAAGCAAACCCTATCTGTAAAAAAAAAACACTTCTAATCTAGACAATAGAAGTGTTAATATTATTATTATTAAACTAAAATTCAATTTACTAGATCATCATGAATTTTTTTATTTCTTTTTCGCTAATCTTTGGATTAGCTCCTTCATGTCCCGCTACTAATGCGCCAACGGCACATGCGTAATTTAAAGCTTTTTGTGGTAGCTTCCCTCTCAGTAATCTTACCGTCAGAGATGCGAGGAAAGAGTCTCCAGCACCTACAGTATCGACCACTTTTACAAAATAACCACTGTTATAATAGAATTTATCATTGTAATATAAAACAGCACCAAATGCACCTTTAGTAACACAGACATGTTTTGTATTCGTTTTTTCAGCAATAAACTTAATATTCTGCTCAAAAGAGTTGTAAGACGACCCTAAGAGCTGGCTTATTTCATATAATTCTTCGTCATTAAGCTTAATAAAATCTGCCTTTGCCATTAATTCGATAAGCACTTCTGCCGTATAGTAAGGTGATCTAAGATTGGCATCCAAAATTTTGTATTTCGCTTTATCCAATAAAGCATACAACGTCGATCTTGAAATTTCATCCCTGCAGACTAAGCTTCCAAAAATAAAAGCATCTGATTCTGAAACCTTCTGATCCATTTCTTTTGTAAGTATGATCTTATCCCATGAAGAAGGATACATGATATCATAAGAAGCATTTCCCTTTTCGTTAATCATTACATTAACAACTCCAGTTTTATAATCTTCCCCAACTTGAATCGAATCTAAACTGACATTCTGGTCATTCATAAAGGATAGTATTTCATCTCCATCCGCATCTGCACCAACACGGCTTATAATTGTGGTAGCTACTCCTAAAGCATTCATCCTTAAGGCAACATTCAATGGTGCCCCTCCAATTTTTTTATGTGTCGGGAAAAGATCCCATAAAACCTCTCCAAAGCTTACTGCTTGCAGTGCATATTTTTTTTCCATGATTTTACTCATTTTTAATTTTTAAACCAAACCTTAGTTTTTGATTTCTTATTAGTACTTTTTTTTTAAAAATCTGTTTTGTTTTTGCTGCTTCTTAAATTCCAAATCTTAACTTCTTCAATTTTAACATCCCCTCCTTCACAAAATATTTCAATTTCATTACTGTTTTCAAATTTTGGAAATATTCGGGTTGTAAATGCCTCTTTATCATTTATAAAACCTTCCACTACAGAACCATCAATAAACAAATGAAGTTTTATAGTCTCATTTTTTCTCACTTTAAAATCCCCCACTTCCAGTCTTTTATCCATCAACTCTATTTTACTTGTTTTGGATTGATTAATAATCAATTGATTGGTTTCCAAATCAAAATATATTTTGGTTTCTTCACCATTTTGCACATTTTTTCCAACTAGGAAACCAAATTTAGTAGCTGTTTGGGGTGTTATTTCAGCAATTATTTCCATTTGATGGCCTTTCCCTATTTTAATACTTTCATCTTTAGACACAGAAAGACTTTTAAAAGTTTTTAATGTATCTCGCAATTTTTGAATTGCAGGATGAGGAGCCTGATGAATTTGTCCATCAACTAAATTCCAGGTTCTTGGAATACTATACAAGTGTGTCCAACCTTGTTTTAACTGTTCTTTAGGGTGAATCAGATCTGGAATTATTGCTATTGCTGTGGTTTTGCCATCGATGTCTAAAGTAACAGAAGGCGACAGCATTCTATTAATAACTTCCAACTTTTGAGGTAATGGGCTATCAGGAATAAACTTTTCATTTACAAAATCACCAACCCAATAGAGAGAAATTGCTGGCTTGCCATCATGAGGAATAGGATTTGCTAACAAAATATATTTGTCTTTCATTTTCCAAAATACAGGCATTTCCCAAAAAATTCCAGAACCATCATTCTTTGGATCCCCTATAAAAAGTGGATGTAAAAAATCCCATTTTTTTAAATCTTTTGACTTATAAAGAAGAACCGTCCCTTTTTCGACTTCATTCTCAGTGATACCGTATCCAACAATCATATACCATGTTTCATTATCCTTCCATAAATAAGGATCACGAAAATCTATTCGTTTGTATTGCTTCGGCGGACCTTTAACTACTGGATTATGTTCGTATTTCTCCCACTCCACCAAATTATCATCTTTAGGAAATGCCAGACACATTCCAAGTTCTTTACCGTCTCCACCGGTATACATAATTACCGGATTACCTTTTTCATCCTTTACGACATGTCCTGACCAAATTCCAATTCGGTCATAATTATCTTCCGGAGTTAAAGCTGGTTTATGCTCGGTCCACTGCACTAAATCCGGACTACTGAAATGCCCCCAGTTTATTTGTCCCAAAAATAAATTAGTCCCATTTTTTTGATTAAAAATATGGTATTTCCCATTGTAATGTACAAAACCATGTGTTTCATTTGTCCAATTAGCGGCTGGCAAAACATGAAACTTTGGTCTGTTAAAATCATTTTTGAAACGGGTTTCAGGAATTGATAAATCGGGTTTAATATTCGTCTTTGATGCAACGTCCAAAGAGTTTATGATACCATTAGTCATGGGTCCATCCCAAATTTTAACTTCATCAACAATCCCGTTAATGTGTGTTAATGGAAATAGATTCTCAAGATATTTCTCCTTTTCATCTCCTCCGATGGTAATATTCTCAAATCCCTTTTCAAAAGCTTTATCAGAAAACGGTACCGTTTTAACTTCTTTTCCATTAATTAACAAACTTACTTTATTGTTAAAAATGCTTAATCCCACGTTGAACCATTTAAATTTAGGAAGTATAGTTTCAGCCACAAAGTAATTTTCCTCTCCATTTATACCTAAAACTATTAGAGGTTTCCCAAAGCGATCAACACTGGCAGAAATCCAGTTTTGGGAATCATCATTGGATGATAAAGAAAAAAAGCCAGCTGTAGCTGTAGGATAAGTTTCCAGTGCGACCCAAGCGGTTATACTCGATGGAACGGCTATTTTATTTGGAAGCTTTTCTTTTATCAAAGTAGAATACCCATCAAAACGAAGACCATAAGAATCTGTACCATTGACAAACTCAGGATCATCAAAATTACTATTTATCGCATATTTTTTATTAGTATTCTTTTCAAAGATAATTTTCTGTGTTTGAGCAGTAAAATCCCACTCGTATCTTGATGCCGGCTTATAATGACAGGCAGATACTATAAAAAATACCAAGAGAAGGTAAAATATTTTATTCATTTTTTTATGAATTTATGTGGATTCTTTTTTAGATTTTCATACTCTATTTTAAGTATGACAAATTAACTATTAAAGTCATTGCTAGTAGTAAAGTATTAGATTAATTGAAAATAGTAGAAAAGGACAGGCATACTGCCTGCCCTTTCAATTTCTACTTCGTACCTAAATAATCAATAGCATTTTTATAGATAGTTCTGGTATTTGAAGCGTATATATTTGTTCTCCCGTCGTTCATCTTCCATTCCATACCACCTAATCCAATTGTAATGATAGATCCTTTAAACCTCCCATTAGGATTCCACAATATAATTCCAGCAGAGCCTTGAGACCCAAGGTGCCAATCCCAAGTTGCTAAAACCTCTGCATTATATTTAGATGAAAAACTCGAATATTTCGGTATATCAAGAGGATCTAATGACCACATACAGTTGTGATCTTCCTTATACCCGCCATCAATTACATCGATGTTTCCATTGCCATTACGAACAACCCCATTTGTTAAAATATTGGAAGCTTCAGAACTTGTAAACCCTACGGACCATACATCCGCATTTACACCACCTGCTCCGGTTCCAATAATCGTTTTCAATCCAGAGGTATCCCTTCCTAACTCTTCTACTAATCCAGTACCTAACTGCCCCGCTACTATTTTACCGCCCTGCACAAAAAATTTAGATAAAACATTTAATTTATCTTTTAGGGCCTGAGGCTGGCTGGAAGATCCAACCTGATCATGTATGTATAAAATCACATTCACTCCATTTAATTTTTCATCAGAAAGTTCATCATATGGAATATAAACAAAATTATCTCCATAGGTAGCCAGTGCCCACATTCCAGCTTCTTTTACATCATCATCAGTTATGTCTTCAATTGTCGCCCCATCTCCTAAAAAAGCTATTTTAGAAGGCAATAATTTAACTCTGATTCTGTAGGTTCTTTCAGTGACTCCATTACTTGCTACAACTTCAACTGGGTTTGTTAAATCCAGCACTGTCCCATTGGATGGCATTAAGGTTACACCATTAGGTACAATTGCTTCAAATGATACATTACTCAAGTCAGTATTACCCGGTAAGCTTATTTGTATTTCCCCTGATAAATGGTCTACTTGAGCAGATTTACCATTTAGGATCACTTTTTCAACTATATCTATGACAGTTGGACCGTCGGTATAGTTTTCTCTTTCGCTGCATGACTGCAGCCCAAAAAGAAGGGCTGCAAGCAGGAATATAGTACTACTTAAGTTTTTCATAGATTTAATCATTATTTATAGTTCTTAAATATCCAATTATATTTTTAGTCAATTTTTCAATATTGTTTTGATAATTGTTAACGGTTCCGTTTGGATTAAATTCATACCCTATAATTGTATTTTCCATTGTAATGATATGTCCTTTGAAATCGGTTGGGATATTGCTGTCATAATTGGCATCACGATTTTTATCAGTTCCCAAATACTCCATTGCGCCAATTCCGAAACCATCGCCAACCCATCTAAGAGTTCCTAATTTCACGGAATGCAATGTTTGCTCTATTAATTCCGTTTCACTTTGACCACAACAAGTACTTCCGCCGATTAAACCTTCCATCGAATTCCACCACACTAATCTTGCTTCACGTGTTGCAGAATTTGAGAGCGGTAATTCCCCGTCACCCACAAAATTCAATCCTGAATAAATTGGATGCGTTCTTCTATTTCCTGAGTTATTAGCATCACGAACTCCAAGTCCCCAAATATCGTCAGCTGGTTTTCCATAATCAACACATCCACCTGCTGCTCCGCATCCGAATTCAGTATAAACATAATTCCCGATGGCCTTAGCTTTAGAATAATCCGCTGGCACTCTTCCTAAAACATTTACAAATGGTGTAGGATCTCCAGCAATAAACATATCGCCTCCTGCTTTTACCCAACTCTTCAATACATTACTTTGTGAAGTACCTGGTCTTAATTCAGCAGGTAACATTGTTAATGCATTTGAAGCAGTCGCAGCATATCCTAAATTTGGTAAAGGCGATAAATAATAAAGCATAATAACTTTAATGTTTTCTAAAGAAGCCGCCGTGATATCCGAAAATTTGATATAATTAAAATCATTAGGATAGGTTTCTTTTAAAAATAGAGCAGCAGCTTTAGCATCATCATCCTGAATTGAATTTATATCATTCCCATCACCAATAAATGCTATACCTGTTTTTGAGCTAATTACTGAAACTTGGTAAACCTGTGATAAACCTTCTGTATTCGTAACGGTATACGCTATAGCCCCATTTGAAAAATTTTGTGCTACTTGAGTCGCAGGAGAGACTGTTTGTCCTTCTGCTAAAATTAGAGTTGGAGTAATACTTGATAAATTGTATGTTGGCGGAACCAAAACCGTTATGGTATGATCAATATTGTTAATCGCACCTACATTTCCATCAACATTAAAACTTAAAATTATTGGTGCTGCTATTTGAATTACATGAACAAAATAAGACTTGCCAGTAAATCCATCGTCAGAAACAACCGTAAATTTAACCGGATTAGAAAAATTTTGCGCAATTCCTGATTGTGGTGTGGCAGTAGTACCTCCTGGTACAACATACTGCGGTACTAATCTGGTAATATTTTCCTGGCTGCCTACAGTTATACTAATGATACCAGCTACATGATCTATTGTTCCCAGATTGGCTCCTATTGAAAAACTCATTATCATAGGATTACCATAAACCGCAACAGTTACGGTATATTCTCTGGTAACACCTTTATTTGTTATTGTAAATATAACAGAGCCATTTGAAAAATCAACAATACTTCCAGAATCGGGAGCCACTGTAGCGCCTTCAGGCTTTGTTAGCGTTACAGGCACTTTACTAATATCTGAGCCTGCAGGCAATGTTAAATTTATCACACCATTCGTATGATCAATCGTTGCAGCCTGTCCATTTACCTCAAAAGATCGAATGATAGAGTGCGTATAATCAGGAACATGATCTTCAAATTTCAAATCATTTTCACAACCTGTTAAAAAAGAGATTGCGATTCCTACGAATAGAAAAGAAATCAATCTAATTGCTTTAATTATAATTTTCATATTAAATAATTTTTATTGTTAATAGTTTTAATTGTTAATGAGCTGAATCTCTTGATGAGTATTCGCGTTCACTTCATTTTAATAACCTAATCGTTGCTTGTACACTCCACCGGACGCATCAATTTCAATTTGTGGAATCGGCAAATATTCATCTCTTCCAGAGGTAAATGATGCACCACTATAATAATTGCGTTTGGCACTTTCACTTAACATGTAACCGTTTATCCATTCCCCTGCAACTTCCCATCTTACTAAATCATAAAAATGATGTCCTTCATTGTGAAGTTCCAGCCTTCTTTCCATTCTCAAAGCCTTTCTGGCATATTGTTGCGTAACCCCACTGCTTGGATATAACCCTATTGAATAATTAGCCGCATTAATAGCATTATTATAAAAATCGTACACATACGGTGATGCTTTAGCTCTGCTTCTAATCTGATTAATAATATTCATACCAGTAGTCATATCACCGGACTCAATGGAAGCTTCTGCTTTCCATAACATTACATCACTTATTTTTATTAAAGGCCAGTCCAGAGCTCCTTTCGCCCATGGAAAACCACCTGAAGATCTCAAATCAGAATAGGGATCGATCTGATTTTTTTTGCGTGCATAGTATCCGTAAGAAGCAACGTCTCTGCTCCAGTTATTCTGTTGTGGCAATAATTGCCATTTTTTCCATGTAATTCCTGGTCTACCAATTGAGTGATCTAGTCTTGGATCAACTGGTGTTGAAATATCTCTAGGATCTAAATCTGAGTTATTGTAAGAATCCAATAATGGCAAACCATTCGCATCAACTTTAAAAGTATTTACAATGTTTTGAGTTGGTTTATCAAAATCATCTCCGTTTAAGTATGGATGAAACAAATCATCTCCGGGAGAATCAGGGCTATTCAATAAATTACCGAAATCCAGATTACCGAATTCGGAACCATCGTTAACCGAATATTGTATTGCAAATACATTTTCGTCGTTTCCATAACCAGGCGAAGAATATAATTTTTCTATATCACTTACCAATTTATAAGGTCCCGCAATAACTTTATTTGCATTTATGATAACTTCACTCCATTTATTCTGAAACAACTGAGCTTTTGCCAAATATGCATAAGCAACCAATTTATTCACCCTTCCCAATTCAGACTGAGTTTCTGGCAGTACTAAAATAGCATCCGTTAAATCTTTTTCTATTTTTCCCCACAAAAAATCTTTATCAAATGAGTTTTCAACACCGGTCACCTCTTCAATCGGAGTATTTTCATCAATGTATGCGAAAGAGCCAAAGTTTTTCATCAATTCAAAATAGAAATGTGCTCTTAACACCTTCAATTCTCCAATTCTTAAGTCTTTATTTGCAAAATCTGCACTGTTATTTACTGCAGTAATTGCGCTGTTTACCCTAAAAATAGAAAAATAAATTGCTCTCCAAAGGCTATAAACATTTCCGGAAGAAGGAAATACCTGGTGAATTTCAAGTGCGTGCATTCCGCCCCCTGGGTTATCACCTACACCTCCACCACCCTTATAGGCGTCACCACTTCTAATATCAGAAAAACACCAATTAGAAGGCGCATGATCAAAAGGCCAATTATCCCTGAACTCCCCAGTATTAAACCTATAGTCAAGTGAACTATAAGCGCTTACTACTAATTGTTCTAAATCTAAATTCTCTTCTGAGATTACATTTTCAGGACTTACATCTAAGAAATCTTCTTGACAAGAAGCGACACTCATTGTTATTCCTAATACAGCTAAAAATAATTTTATTTTTCTCATGTTTTTAAAATTGTAAATTAAATCCTAAACTGAATGTTTTTGTGTGTGGATATACCCCCAGACCGGCTATTCCAATACCAGTTCTACTTAGCCCAGGTACTTCGTAATCGAATCCTGTAAATGAAGTAATACTAAATAAATTCTCCGCTTGAAGAAATACTTTCCCAGAAGTCAAACCTAAATCTTTAAAGACTTTAGGGTTAAAGCTATAGTTAACACTTACATTCTTTAATCTGAAATAAGAGCCGTCTTCAATAAAATAGGTAGAGGCACGTTTTTGATCATTGCCATCTGTTGTATTTAAGGCTGGAATAAGAGAATTCGCATTATCAGGAGCCCAAGCATCTAATGTATTTAAACCATGATTAAATCCGAAATAAGGAAAATCAAGCATTTCTCTTTGTGCATTATACATATCGTTACCACTTCTACCATCAAAGAAAAGGCTCAAATCCCAATTTTTATAGCTAGCTGAAAGATTCATACCGTAGGTGAAATCAGGATGTGGATTCCCTATAATTGTTCGATCCTCCTGATCAATAACTCCGTCCCCATTTAAATCTCTATATCTGATATTTCCTAAAGCTTTCCCTGTTTGATTTGCATGTACAGCTACTTCCTCCGGTGTTCTAAATAATCCATCAGCAATATATCCAAAGTAAGATCCAATAGGATGTCCAACTCCTGTAAAGGAAATACCATCCAATATGAAATTGTCCGAATTATTTAGCTTTGTAACTTCGTTACGATACGAAGAGAATGTCAAATCAATCCCATAATTAAAGTCATTTTGGTTTTTTGATTTGTAACCTAACATAAGATCGATTCCTTTGTTCACCATATCTCCCGCATTAAAGAACAATGTTTTTCCTGCTTCACCCAATACCGAAGGCTGAATTACTTGGAGTAATAAATCTGACGTTTTCTTTTCATACAAATCAACCGTTAAATTTAGACGGTTATCTAAAATCCCAAGGTCAATACCAATATTCGTTTGATAAGATTGCTCCCACTTTAAATCTGGATTTCCTATTTGATTTGGCGAAACTCCCAAACCAATAGTACCACTTCCTGCACCTGATAAATCGTAATTACTATTTTCTAATGACATATTATATATAGAATACTGTGCATATTCTAAAATATCAGCATTTCCATTCCCTCCCCATGAGGCTCTTATTTTTAAATTATTGAATAATTTGGAATCTTCTAAGAATTTTTCATTGCTAATGGTCCAGCCAGCTGAGGCAGTTGGAAAAAGTGCATATCGATTGTTCTTACCAAAACGAGAAGAGCCATCTCTTCTTGCACTTGTCGAGAAGTAATATTTTTTAGCAAAATCATAAGATACTTTTGCAAATACAGATTCTCTTCTGCTATCTGCACCTATACCATAGGCATCTAATGAATTGGAATCCGATATGATTTCATAATTTGTATAATTTTCAAAATCAACACTTGTTCCAAACGGAACCTGTAAGCGGTGGTATGTATTAGTTTGGTCTTTTTTGAAAATTTCCTGCCCTGCAAAAGCACTGATAGAATGTTCCCCATACTTATTATTAAAAGTCAATAAATTCGTTATAATAAATGTTTCTGATGAATTTCTATTTCTGGCAAACCTTGAAAATTCCGCACCATCAAGCAATATTCTATTGCCTAGTATGCTGCCATTTTGATTAAACGCACCCGTTTTTTCATCAAATTTAAATTTATTGACATCAAAATTTAACTTGGAACTAAACACAAAATTCTTATTGATCGTTAAATCTGCATAGATATTTCCAAAAGTTCGCCATGTTTTTTGTTGGTTATTTTTGTTGTTTTCTAAAATAGCCAAAGGATTCCATTTGTCTTGAAGTCCTGCACCTGTAGGTCCTCCCCAAGTCCCATCTTCTCCATATACTGGAATTAATGGATTTTGAAGAATTGCGTCTTCCATTGAATTTCCTTTGACTTCTCGGAAATTAGTAACTGTCAAGTTTTCTCCAATAGTTAACCTGTCCTTAAATAATTTCAAACTTGTATTTAACCTAAAGTTTGCTCTTTCATAATAAGTATGCTCTATTATTCCATCATCTTTAGTATGCCCTAGACCAGTAAAAATTTTCCATCTGTCATTTGCATAAGAATAACCAAAATCTGTTGTTGAAGAGAAGGAATTTTTTAAGATCACGTCAATCCAATTGGTATTTGAAAGTCTTAAGTTGTTATTGTCATCCAAAAACTCAGGAAGCGGAGTTCCCGGTACATAAATAAAATTTCCCGCTGATACAGGATTATTCCCTTGCGCTTTATAACGTACATCAAGCCATTGTTGTCCACTTAATACATTGAAATTCTCCCGAACAGTATTATAGGTTAGCCTTGTATCAAGAGTGATTTTTTGGGTACCACTTTTTGCTTGCTTGGTGGTAACTATTATTACACCTCTTGCTGCTTCTGTACCATAAATACCCGCAGATGCAGCATCTTTAAGCACCTGAATACTTTGAATATCATTTGGATTTAATCCGGCAGAAGAGGTAGTTTGAACACCATCAATAACCCATAAAGGTCCTGTACCTCCAAAAACCGATGTCAATCCACGAATAGATATCTGTGTATCGTTACCTCCGGGAACACCTGAAGATGTAAAAGAAAGCCCCGCAACCCTAGATTGCAATTTCGACACAACATTCGAAGTGGCTCCTTCATTCAAATCATCAATATTGACAATAGAAATAGCTCCGGTTATATCAGCCTTTCGCTCCTTTGTATATCCTGTCACAATTACTTCTGCAAGCGTACTTAAAGAGGATTTTAAAGTAATAGTATATGTTTTATTTCCAGTAACTTTTACTTTTGCATCTGTATAGCCTATATAAGAAACTAATAATACTGCCCCTTCATTAGCCTTAATTTGAAACCTCCCATCTAAATCTGTTGCTGTTCCCGCAATAGAACCCTCGACCTGAACTGTTGCTCCTGGCAAGGGCCCTCCGTCGTCTGACAAAACAGATCCATTTACCTGCTTCTCTTGGCCTGAAGCAATAAATACAGAGAAAAACAAGCAAAGAGCTATTATGTTTTTCTTGTTTTTAAAATACTTAATTTTCATACATTTTGTTTTTGGTTGTTAGTTAAAAAAATTGGTGGTTATTACTATTGTTATCTTTCCAAGCGATATACCTTTGGTTTTAGGTATCATAAACCGGCTCCAGAAATTTTTGTGTAAGTTCAACCCTTCTTCCTACGAAGTTTAGAAATCCTGTTTGCCCTTTTTTATTCTATTTTCACTTTATTTTCTTTATTTAAATCAAGTTCACCCAACAAGTTCGCTTGGTTAAAATTGAGTTGGTTAATTATTAAATTTTCAATATTGAAATCGAAAATTCCTTTAGCGACTGAAAATATTTCCATAGGCTTTTCGGGAAAAAACAGCTCAGTCATAACTGTTTCCCCATTATTATAAAATACTTCTATTGAAGTTTTATCAATAATTACTCTTACTTCTATTTTGTCAAAATCTGCTGGAAACGGAGCTTTTGAAATTTGCTTTGCAAAAACATCAGAAAAGGATAAATTTCCAGAATTTCTTCTGTCGATAAAAAAGTATTTGTCTTTTTTATTGATGCCAAATTGAACTGAATTATTGGATGTATTGGATAGCGAGAAAGTATAGACATCTTCTTTTAGATCCTTCATCGTAAATTGAATATCAAGTTTTGACAAGTCAACCTGTGATTTATCAACCAATACCGTTTTTTTATCAATTTTAACGATATCTTTTTCTACAGTTTTTGAAACATACTTCTTCAATTCCCTTACTGGCTGCGATAGAACCCTAAAATGATTCCCTTCTTTTATAAGTCTTAATTCTCTTGGAATCGTCGAGCTGCCTCTCCATTTTTGCGTCGGAACTTTTTGGGCATAGTCCCAGTTGGACATCCAGCCTATAAACAATTTTCTGCCATCTGTTTCCGAAATATTTGACCAGGTAACCCCCGCATAATTATCTCTCCCGTAATCAATCCATAATGATTTTTTTTGTTTCAGATCTTCTGAAAAAGATTCATCCAGCTTAAATGTTTTACCATCAAAATCACCAACAAAATATTGAGTGGCAGAACCTCCATTAGGTCCCCCTGGATTAATACTCTGCAAAAGCACCCACTTATATTGATCAGAACCCTCAACAGGCATTGGAAAAAAATCTGGACATTCCCAAACCCCGTCATGCGACCCAATACCTTTTCCAAAATCGGAAAGTAATTCCCAATCTTTCAGGTTTTCAGAACGATACAACATCGAATGATCTCCAGCTGCCAAGACCATTAGCCATTGTTTGTGAATCGCATCCCAGGTCATTTTTGGGTCTCTAAAATCTTGAATATTTGTATTCTTGATAACTGGATTATTCTCATATTTAGTCCAGGTCAATCCTTCGTCCAACGAATAGGCAATCGCTTGTGATTGAACATCGATCTTACCCGCTTTCTCCTTTACAGGATCATGATACGTAAACATGGCAACTATGGGAGGGTTTTGCAAACTGCCAAAACCAGATGTGTTTTCTAAATCAACAACAGCACTGCCCGAAAAAATATACCCTTTTTCATCCGGATAAATCGCAATAGGTTTTTCAGTCCAAGTAATAAGATCGTTACTTACAGCGTGCCCCCAGTGTATCGCTCCGGCAACATTTGAATTCGGATGATGCTGAAATAAAAGATGATAGTTTCCCTTATAATAAAACATACCATTTGGATCATTCATCCAATAGTTCTTTGGGGTAAAATGAAAATTTGGCCGATACAACTCTTCCTCTGTATACGCTTTTTGTTCTACCAGCGAAGAAGATGGTTTACATCCAAATAAAAAAAGCATTCCCGTAACACAACACATTGAGATGAAGTGTCTTTTTTGACTTACTCTAATCATAATTTTATCTTTTAGTTATTTTTTTACGAAATCATTCTAGATAAACTCCTTAGTTCAAGACATTACAAAAACAGAAAACAACCCGTTCATTAGCTTCGTTTTGAGACTTCCAATTTATAATTATCCGTTTTATTAATATTACTATTCATATCTTCAAGCGAAACACCTTTGGTTTCGGGCATTAAAAAAAGGACAAACAAAAGTTGGAACACCATCATAAAAGCAAAAAAAGCAAAGACATTCCCGACACCAAAATTTGAAAAAAGTATTGGAACCATAGAAGGAATGATAGCGGCCAGTACCCAGTGAACTGAACTCCCAAAAGATTGTCCTGATGCTCTCAAATGATTTGGGAATATTTCAGAAATAAAAACCCAGATAACAGCGCCCTGGCCAATTGCATGTGATGCTATAAAAAGAAAAAGAAATGATGGGACAGCCAGTCCTTTCCAATCTAAATAAAATGACATCGCTACTAAGGATAAGGAAACAATATATCCTATTGAACCAAAAATCATTAACTTACGTCTTCCCAATCGGTCAATTAAGTAAACCCCTATTAAGGTAAATATCAAATTAATGAAGCCTATACCTATACTACTTAGTAAAGCCGTTCTTGTTCCTAAACCAGCTTCTTCAAAAATTCTTGGAGCATAATATAAAAAGGCATTGATTCCTGATAATTGATTAAATGAAGCAATCAAGAATACTAGCAGCAATGGAAATCGGTACTTCTTTATAAAAATATTTTCATTTGAAGGTGTATCAATTGCATTTTTATTTAATTCATTTATCAGGCTCTGTACGTCTTCATTTGAACTTATTTTATTCAAAACGAATCTTGCTTCTTCTACTTTAAATTTTGAAAGCAACCATCTTGGACTTTCATGAATAGTAAAAACTAAAAAAGTATATAGTATTGAAGGAAAAACCTGAATCCCAAGCATCCATCTCCAAGAATTTTCACCAATATCACTCAAGAGATAATTTGATAAAAATGCGCATAGAATCCCCAACACGATATTAAATTGATAAAATCCAACCAAACGTCCTCTGTCTTTAGCAGGAGCGATTTCGGAAATGTAGGCTGGTGCAGCTATCGTTGATGCCCCAATTCCTAATCCACCAATAAATCTAAAAAAAGCAAAAAACCAAGGACCATTGGCAACTGATGTTCCTAAGGCAGAAATTGAAAACAAGATTCCTATTAGCAGTAATGTTTTCTTTCTCCCGATTTTATTTGTCGGTATTCCACCAAAAATTGCACCTATTACCGTACCCCACAATGCCATAGCCATTACTACAGAACCGTGAAAAAAATCACTTGAATTCCATAATGTTTGCAGTGTTTTGTCTGCACCTGATATAACAACAGTATCAAAACCAAATAGGAACCCTGCGAATGACGCAATGATTGACCAACTCAATATTTTTTTATTCATTTTAAGATGTTTATTTATTACATTCCAAAACTATTATTTAATGAAAAGTTTCACATTTTAGAATGTTACCATTATCTACAAAATCATTTCGTTATTTATAAATGCCTAAAAAACAATAACTTGTATTTTATTTTTCCGTTATTACTTTGAAACAGTATAATAATGTAACATTTAATTACACTATCGTAACAGTATCCTTTAACAAAATTTAAGCATCAATAATTAATTGTAATAAAAAATATAGATCTTCTTTTTTTAAACCAAAAATTATTACTTTATGACAATTAATAAAGCTCTAAGACGCAGAAATCAATATTTAAATATTGAAATAGAGTTGAATATTGATCTTGTGTTATCAGATGAATTAAATTGAATCTTAGTATTAAAGTCTTCCGGAAAAATCAAATTAGTAAAAACGAACTTACCTTCATTTATAAAAATTTCTATGGAATTCTTATCTACAAATAAACGGACATCAATCATTTCAGTATCATTATTTCCTATGAAGACTTTTTGTATGGATTGAAATTCCTCTTTAGCAATTCCTTTATCAATCCTTGTTAAAACAAACTCATTGGTATCATTATTAAATGCTAATTTCACTACGCTTTTACTGTTATTTAGTATCTCAAAATCTAAGAATTTACCTGTTTTTATAGGGCTAAATTTAAAATCCAATTCAAATGCCAAATCCTTCAAATCTATTTCTTGCAATTTTTGATTCACTTTGGCAACAGTTTCTTTTTTAAGATTGGTTTCTGAAATTCTATAGGTATCAACTGCGGGAATCGCTTTTTGACTCAGAAAGTAATCTCCATTGGATTTATTCAAAATTAATTTTCTTGGTAGAGACATAGATCCCCTCCACCCAAATGAGGGAATGTCATTTGCATACTGCCAATTGTTCATCCACCCCAACCAAACTTGACTTCCATCCTGAGCAGGTGCCCCATTCCAGGTAATAGCTGCATAAAAATCCTTCCCATAATCAATATATTTCACACCTCCATTTTTACCAGATACCGATGGATCAGCTGTAAAAGTTTTTCCATCAAAATTTCCTATAAAATATTGCATTCCTGATCCCCCGGCAACACTACCATCTCCTAGACTAATTCCTAAAACCCATTTAGTAATACCTTTATGAGTCAGCGTAAACAAATCAGGGCACTCCCAAATACCATTAACAGCTCCAGTTGGACCAAATTCACTCATTAAGCTCCATTCTTTAAGGTTTTTGGAGCTATAAAACTGTAACTTTTTTTCTACAGATAATACCACAGCCATTATCCACTTTTGTTCCGGCTCATACCAAAAAACTTTTGGATCTCTAAAATCTTTACTATTCAGGTTCAATACCGGATTACCTTGATATTTAGTAAACGTTCTTCCCTTATCATTGCTGTACGCAATACTTTGATGCTGTAATCCGGTTTTGGCATCATAACTTGTATACACTGCTACAATCGGAGGAGCCGAATGCATTCCAAAACCACTTGAATTTGTCCAATCCACAACTGCCGAACCTGAAAATATCATAACATCATTTTCTTCTTCAAGGGCATTAGGTAAATGTTTCCATTTTATCAAATCTGTACTTACAGCATGTCCCCAACTCATATGCCCCCATTTATCTCCATACGGATTATGTTGGTAAAATAGATGGTATTCCCCATCATAAAAAAACATCCCATTAGGATCATTAATCCAATTTTTTTCTGCGGTATAATGTAATTTTGGTCGGTGATTTTCTTTACTACCCGTCGACTGAGCCTGAGTTTTAGTTAGTATAAAACAGTTAAAGACCACAATAATATTTATTACAATTAATTTATTTATTTTTTTCATAGATTCTGTTTTTAGATTATTCTACAATTATTTTAGCGTCAAACAATTCATTTTTAATAAGTCCTTTTATTATATACACGCCTTCTCTGGCTTTATTTCCATTGTCAAGGAAACCATCCCAGTTAATCATTGAATTATCGGTATTTAACATTTTCTCAATTCTCTTTACCGGAATTCCATTTAAATCAAAAACATAAGCAAATACAGGTGTCACATCCATAATAGCATCGAATTGAATCGTAAACTGATTACTTGATGGGTTAGGAAAAACAGTAGGATGAATAACACTTTCTTTAGAATCACTAATTTTGGCAACCGAGGCTACTCCGCCTCCCTGAATATTATATATCTTGAGATCAGTGGCCGTAGCAGTACCGCCTTGGGCATATAAATCAATTTGACTACTTCCCAGAGAAGGAAAAGATCGTGTTGCAAAAGCTAATTCTTCATTTACAAAGACCTCTATAACAGAAGCATCAACAAAAATTCTCCAATTTATATTTCCTGAAGGCAATGCATAACTTGCGGATTGATTTCCTAGTGGCACACCGCTAATAATCGATGACTTACTCCTGTCAACAACAAAATTCTTTGTTAAATAATCATAATAGATCAGTGTTTGTTCCCCTAATCCAGAATTTTTATTTAAAGTAAAACCAACTTTTGTTGCTGTTCCCGGATTGATTGTTGCGACAATTTCGTATTGAGTACCTGACGCATTGTTTAAAACATTACTGGTATTTTCGTTAAAAATAACATTTGTAAAATCTTTAGAAGCACCTCTTAATTTTAGCAGGTTTGGATGCGGGACTTGTTTAATTTTAGTGTTGACAAGTGACCAAACTCTTGGTAAACTGAATACATTTGCCCAACCTTGTTCTTTGTGTTTGGCCGAACTAACTCCATCCGGAATAATTCCTATTGCTGACAAATTTCCATTAGCATCAGGGTAAATTGACGGAGACAATAATACATTTATAACATCTAATCGTTCCGGAATAGCACTATCTTTAATAAATTGAGAGCCATTAAAATTTCCAGTCCAATATAATGCATTCGCATTTGGCAGTTTATTTACTAATAAAATTGACTTGGCCCCAAAATTGTAATAGATTGGCATTTCCCAAAACTCTCCCGTTCCATCAACTAATGGGTTTCCTTCCGCCATAACACCCTGCTGTGTCCATTGTTTAAAATCTGCTGAAGCCGACTTATATAAAAAAAGTGCTCCTCTGGCTTGTCCGCTTCTTAAACCGGATCCTACCATCATATACCAATCTGAATTGTTTTGAAATACAAATGGGTCTCTAAAGTCAGCATGTATATAATTAGCAGGAGCGTTGGGAATAATTGCTTCACCATTCTTAACCCAATTATCATAGGGAGCACTTGAAGTAGCCAAGCCAATCGCTGCTCTTGCTTTATTAACACCAGTATAAAATATATAAGGCACCCCATTTTTCTGAACCGCATGCCCAGACCAGATTCCTACTTCATCAAACCCTGGTTGTGGCCATAAAACCTGTGCTTTTTCACTCCAATTAACCAAATCGTCACTAACATAATGTCCCCAATTTATATGTTCTAAATACGGCCCATTAAAATTTCTCTGACTGAACATATGGTATTTATTATCTATATATATAAGGCCATGTGATTCGTTAGTCCAAGCAGAGGTTGGTAATAAATGATATTTAGGTCTGTGAATATCATTTGCATATCTTTCCGCTACAGGAATTGTAAGATTTGGCATTCCAGGGCTTACTTTATTGTATAATGCTTCAATCTCTGTACTAGTAAGATCTTTATTCCACAGAGAAACCTGATCGATTGCGCCAGTCAATCCATTAGTATCAAATCCTGCCAAGGTTTTATTTTTTGCCTCTTTACCAATATAAACAGTAGCATTACTATCCCATGCTATTGCTCCTGTTACAAATGATTGTTTCTTAATCTGAACCCCATTAAGATATAGCGAGGCTGTACCCAAAGAAGCGTTAATATTTAAGGTTATAAAATTCCATTTTCTAAGTGTTACTTCCTGATCAGAAAGTATCTCAATAACTTTTGTTCCAATTTTGAATTGACCAATTATTCTACCATGATGATTGATTCCTAAAGCTATTCCAGCACTGTTAGATGCATTTACATTTGAAAAAATAGAAGCATTTGTATTTTCGCTTAGCGGATCTTGATCTTTCCTTTGAACAGGAAAAACCAATGGAGCAACCCAACCGGTAACACAAACAGCAGCAGTTGGATAAGTAACTTTTGTTGTACCGGTAGCCCAGCCATAAAAGCCATTAACACGAAGTGCATTTCCTTCAACTCCTACAATACGTTCAGCTGAACTAGATGGTCCATTTATAGTAAAACTAGCATTTGTTTTAGCTTCTGCCAATACTTGTCCTGAGCTCTCATTGAATTCAAACAATAAAAGCGCAGCGGCAGCATTGGGATTAGGAGTTGGATTAGGAGTCGGATTGGGAGTTGGATCGGAAGTCGGATCCTTTTTAGATTTACACCCTAGGACAACCAATCCTAAGAGAATAATTAAGATGTACTTTTTCATTGTATGTAATGTTTATATAATTTTATATAAAACTACCTCAGTACATCTGAAAAAGAATTAGGTATTGTTACATCCACATAACTTTATCATAAAAAAACATAACAGACTACATATCAATAAGTTATTTACTTATAACTTAATAAATACACAAATAAAAAGCCGAAAAATTATATAATATATAAAAATGTTACATTATTATTATACATTTAATTGTTTCTAAAATCTTTTGGAGATATAGAATACTTACTCTTGAAGGTTGTAGAAAAATAATTAGGAGAAGCGAATCCGCAGGAATATGCAATTTCTGAAATATTTAAAGTTGTTGTTTTCAACAATTCTTTTGCTTTTTCTAATCTAAAATTATTGATATAATCCCCTACACCAATTCCTAAAACAGCTTTTACTTTTCTATACAGCTGAACTCTCGAAATATTTAAACAATTCGCAAGGTCCTCCACCGAAAAAGAAGAATCATCAATGTTTTTTTCAAGTATTAAATCAATTTTATTAAGAAACTCTTTTTCGATTAGTCCTAAACCATCAGCTTCAATTTTGTTACTGTTATTAGTATAGTAATACCTTAGCTTTTCTCTATTAAAAAGTAATCCTTTTATGGATTCCTTAAGAACTTTTAGATTAAATGGTTTTGTAAGGAATAAATCTGCCCCTGCTTCTAAAGCCTTAATATAAGTATCCTGATCATTAACTGCAGTCAATATTATTGTAGGAATATGAGAAGTTAAAACATTTGTTTTTAAAGCCTCGCAAATTTCAAAACCATTTTTATCCGGTAAATTCAAATCACAAATAATAATTTCCGGAATTAAATTTAAAGCTTCCTCGATTGCTTTAGTACCGTTGCATTTGATGACATTATAGTCCTGTTGCAATTTCGAAGAAATAAATTCCAAAAGATCTACATTGTCTTCTATTATTAAAACAGAAAGTTTTTTTTCATTAGTTTGAGCTTCTTCAACTTGAATTACGTCCGTATCTAAATAATCATAAACATAGTTGGTATCCGAAAAAACACCAATATCATTGTTAATTTTTGTCTTATCTAAATGAGTATTTCCCAATTTTAAAATAACAGAAAATTCAGCACCTTTATTTGACTTGACCTCAATCGAACCTCCATGTAAATCAACAAAATTTTTCGACAAATTTAAACCAACACCGGATCCATTTTTATAATTGTTTGAGCCTTGATAAAACGGATTAAAAATTTCACTTAACTCATTTTCAGGAATTCCTATACCGGAATCTTTGAAATTTATTGTAACATTAGACTTCTTTATATCTTCATTTATAGAAACCTCTATTCTTCCATTATCTGGGGTGAATTTAAAACAGTTTGACAATAAATTGTAGTAGACTTTATCCATTAAGTTTTGATCCAAAAAAACAGCAACCTCTTTATTATTAGTTGAAATAGTATATATAATGTTTCTCTTTTTTGCTTCACGATCAAACTCTTTAAATATATTTTTAGAAAAATCCCAAAGATTTGTTTTGGTTGCTTTTAAACTAAACTGTTTATCTTCTATTTTTCTAAAATCCAAAAGCTGATTGATTAATCTCAGTAACCTTCTGGAATTATTATACATAATATCTAAATCTTTTTTAACATTATGACTTTTGTTTTTAAATTCATCATGTAAGGATTCAACAGAACTCAAAATCAACGTCAATGGCGTTTTAAATTCATGGGAAAGGCCAGTAAAAAAAATCATTTTCGCTTCATTACTTATCTTGAGTTTTTCTGCAAATTTTTCAATCTCATTTCTTTGACTTACTATTTTGTAATTTGTAGACTCTAATAATTTTTTCTTTTTTCTAATTGAAATAATTGAGTAAACGCTGAAAAGTGCCAAAGAAAAAATAACAACTAAAAAAAACATCAATAATTTAATTAGATTATAAAGTGTAATTTGTTCTTTTTCCTGATCTTTTATAACATTTTGCTGCGTTTCTATATTTGATTGCTGTTGTGATATTTTGTCAAATTGAGTACTCATTATACTTGCATTTAACGAGTCTATCAGTACCGTTTCCAATTTATTATTTTTAGGAACCAACTCTTTTTTAGCGATTTTGATAGCAAGTCTAATTGCTTCGATACCACCTGTAGGATACAAAATTGTAGCTGTCAATATACCATCTTTAACCCATTGAACACCACCATTGGGACCATTTAAACCATCAATCCCAATGAATTTAATTTGTTTTTCTCTGCCTTTTCTTTTAGCTACTTCCCAAGCCTGATAAGCAATGTCATCATTAAATGCATACACATAATCAATGGATGATTTTTCATTTAATACTTTTTCAAAATCTTTAATTTGCAATCCGTTTTTCTTAGCCTCAATTCTACTTATCAAATTTAAATTAGGAAATTGACTGATTATTTGTCTAAAACCCAAACTTCTTTCATATCCGGGAGACGTATTTAATTCTGCATAAATCTCCACAATATTCCCTTTTCCTTTTGATAATGCAGCAAGGTATCTTCCTGCCAAACGACCTACTTCGAGATTATCAGCACCGAGATAAGTAGTGTAATTTTCACTGTTAACCTTCCTGTCGATTAATATTACGGGAATCCCTTTCGAATACGCTTTATCAATTATTGGAGTTAATGATTTTGAATCTAACGGAGATACAATTATAACATCAAAATTACCATCAATCATATTCTCAATTTGTTCTATTTGAGTTTTGATATTTCTGTTGGCATTGAAAATTTTCAGATCAATATTTGGGTAGAGAGAAGCCTCTAATTTCATTGTATGATCCATAGAAGTTCGCCATACATCACCACTTATACATTGAGAAAACCCAATTTTTATGTGATTTTCTTTTGTGTAATCATGACATGAGCTAAAAAAAAGCACATTAGTCATCAGAATTATAAAAATAAATTTTCTTAACATGGGTTATTAGCAAGAATAATGCGAAATAACATACAAATTGATTCATCGTTTAAGGGTACGCCCTTAAACATTCTTCCTTTATATATCGTTTCAGCTGGTTTATTGGTAGTTTTATTCTGAATTTTATTCAGGCAACACATTCATTTTATTCATATTAAAATTCGACTTAACCATTATTAGGTAGATATTAAATCAAATTACTAAGCACACAAACATACTAAAAAAAGCACTTGAAAGTAAAACAACAAAACTTAATTTTGTGATAGTTCAACATCTCTTTTTTGGACTGTAATTTATTCTTTTATTAATTTTAGATAAAGAGCATTATTTAGCTTCAATTTCCTACAACAAAAAACACAGGCAATTACACCTGTTATTTGTTTGTTTTTATGCACAAGCGGAATGCTTGCGTCAGTTTAAGAGACAATACTTTTAGTCGCTTGGAACTTCGCTTCTCTATTAGTTCTATAACTATTTGCTCCAAAGCCTAGAATTTGAGACAGCCCATTTTTATAAAACACCTATTTTTTAATTATACTAGCAATCTCGTCACCAAAAAAGATATTGTGCTTATCCCTATGATTATAAACTTGATTTAGATTTAACTCGTCTATTTCGGTTGTTGTGAATAACTCTCCGCTATCTTCAGCTATAAAACCCATTTTCCGGAACATAAAATCCTGAGGATCTCAAAAAACCAACAAAATAGGTGTACAGATTGCGGGTTATATTGGGATAGAAAAAAAATAATTCAGATTTTTTTCCTGCACTGGTTTTTTATTGCTTCAAAGTATCATGTGTTTTATTTTGATGATATCATAACATCCTTACTTTTAAATCAATTCCTTATATGGAACCTTTTATTATAAAAGAATCGTGCTAGGAGCGGGGAAGCGACCGTGTGGAGACGAGGGCGAGGAAACGTAGTGACTGCCTGCCCTTTTTCAGGGCTGACAGGTGCTATGCTGACGAGTGGACTGTGGAACGGAGCTTTTTTCAAGCGACTGGAACAGCCGAGCGGACCAAAGGAAGCGACCAGAGGGAGACCACTTTTTTGCTCTGCTGTTTATTTTTACTGGAATATTTCTTTTGGAACTTCATTTTTAAACATAAAAAAAGGAACATTTCTGCTCCTTGATTTTATTCTTTTTGTCCATTTGGATCTTGTCTGGTGTCAAAAATTCTTGCAATAAACACAACTCCATCTTCTTCGATGTAAAGTAATTTATAATGCCTTACGATGATTCTTCTAAATTCAGATTCCATCTCATCTTGTTGGTATTGTTCTGCAAAATGGAACTCTTTAGTGGCTTGCAGTATTTCATCTTTCATGGTTTTTGCACCTTGAAGAGATTTTACTTTGTAATTTTCATAAATCGCTTTTAACTGTGCTCTGGCTGTATTTGTCCAAACCTTTTTTAATTCAGCCATTACCAGTTATTTGATTCTTTTTCTAAATCTTCCTGACTGATGTATTCACCTCTTTTTATTTCTGCTTTTGCTTCCTGAAGGTCTTCTTTGTAGGTCGTTCTGTTTAATGGTTTCCCATCAATAGTGTAAGCCACAATATCATTTTCCTGATAACTTTCTATAACTGCCTTAACGACTTTTAAAAGACGTTCGTCAGCCGTGTTTATATATTTTAAAACACTATCCCTCAATTCTAAAGCTCCCATAATCATATTGTTTTTAATACTCCAAAGGTAATTATTTTGTTTCATTTTTTATTGTATCGGATAAAAACTGTTAATCATTTCGTGTAACTTTCTAAATTGTCTTGTTTATAACGCTCGGTAGAACTAATATATCAGTGTCCTGCAAGTGTGTTTTACGTACGTTGCGTTGTTTAAGCCAGTTTACTATTACGCTGTTTCTGATTTGGATTGCATTTTGATAATTGCAATTGATTAGTTTTAATGGACTGGAATACCCAATCGGTTATTCCATCTGTTCTCAAAGCGTTGAGAATTCCTAAACCTTCTTTGGTTAACTGAATAATATTTTTGTTTGTATCTGACTTATAAGCTTGATAAATATAATTTTCAACTCTCGTCTTCTTACATAGCTTGCAGATATATCTTTGATTACCTGATTTTGTTTTGCCATATTTTGTCATAAATGTAATTCCACCAACACATCTGCAACACGAGGTCTCACTTAAAGCCATTTTATTCGATTTAAGACACTATATAATAAAAAAACAACCCGAAGGTTGTCTAATTTTTAACTGCGATAATACTATAAATAGTTGATTTTCTGACAATATTGTATGAAGTAATTAGCCACCAACACATCTGAAACATTACCCGAGCGAGACGCTCGCGCCAGCTGGGGCAGTCTAAAATTGCCTGTTTTTTTGTCTTATTTTTAAATATTCAGATAACTCTGTAGGTTCCGCTTCCGTCAAAATCATTTCCTGAATTCATATCTGACAATATTAAGCCAATATCTGTTGCATTGAATTTTGAAACTAATTCTTCCCAATATTTTTCATTTATTAATTCGTCTTCTGAATCAACTAAATCCTCATAATTATAATCCTTAATAAACTCAATTAATATATCTTCAAATATAAAAATAATTAATCCTGTGTCTGTGGAAAAAAAAGAGACATCTCCTAATATAACCTCACTATAGTCAACTTTTTTTATTTGGCTGACAAAAAATGTGTTTTTATTTGTTTTATATTGAGCAAAAGGTGTATCAGTATAAGGAAAAACTTTCTTTCTTATATCTTCAGGTAAATTATTAGTATTTAATAATTCTTTTTTTATATCATTCAAATAAAGAGCATCAATTATATAATATGATTTACCAATACTCAATTCCAATGGTTCATTATTAATAGATATATTTTTCATTTTTTTATTTATTAAGGTAGATAGCGTGAATGTTCTAATCCATAGCGTTTCAACATAGATTCTGCTTGATAAAATATTTGGGAAGGTGTTGCATTTGGATTAGCTTTAATAAAATTAGACCATTGTTCATTCCATTTACCTTGACCATGAAGAGTTTTTAAGTGATTTTTAGCACTCATTTTGATTGTATAGTCATCAATATTTTTAATCCCACGACTTGCAAACCATTTTCTAAATTGTTGAGATAGAACGTGATGTTTATGGAGCTTTCCAGATTTAAGCAAACCAATTAATACTCTAGTAGATGTTGATGTTTTTACTTTTCCTTTTGCCACAAGTGCAAAAGCTAAAGCACTTCCAGGAGAATCATCTCCAATTTCAGAAAACAATGCGGTATAAAAGGCTTCCCAAACTCCAAATATATCAAAAGCACCACCCATTGGTTGAACAGTGTGGTTAGGATTAGACGCTAATGCATTACCATTAAATATATTAACTCTATAACCAACTTTATATTCAACTCCTGGTACTTCTTTACCAATTACAGTAAGTCCATCTTTTGAACCTCCTGGTTTCCAATTATTTCCTACTTGATATACATTATCGTCTCCATCATCTCTATGTTCAACAACTTTACCATTGTTAACAAAAGTGGACGCTATATGGTTCGCACCTTCAGGTGAAAGACCCGTTGGGTCGGAGAAATTAATCGGACTATTATTAGAAAAATTATAAGGGGATAAATCATCAAAGTTTTCAGCAAGTTCATCTATCACTCCCCAACGTCCAATATCTGGCATATAGTTTCGGGCTTCCATGTCATAAACATTAAGCCCCAGCTCGTCCTGCAGCTCCTTCCCGTTGTACTTATACTTATAGGGTTCTGTAAACCTTTTTTATATAAAACAACCCCTTGTAAAAAATCTCAATATAAAGAACGTCCAACTACATTTTCAATAATACGAAAGTAAATGTAGTTTAATTATTTTCCTAATAATTTCTTACTTATAACCAATAAAAAAGCCCTCGAAAGAGAGCTTTGATTTTATGTTAATCATCGTAATGAAATCTACACTGTATTATGACGCACCTTTGGTCAACACCTTTAGTACCTGATACTTTATAAACTAATCTATGTTCGCCACTAATTCTTCTTGACCAAAAACTTTTCAAATCATGCCGTAAAGGTTCTGGTTTTCCAATTCCTTTGAATGGATTTTCCCTAATGGATTTTATTAATTCTTTAATTTTTATAACTGTATCTGAGTCGTTTTCAATCCAGTATTCAAACTCTTCCCAACCATTCTTTGTAAAGACTATATCCATTTTTAAGCTGGTTCTAATTCATCAAAATTGTAAGAGGTCAGTTTACCTTTCTCCATTTGTTCAATAGACTCAGTAAGTCTTTTTCTATTTGCTTTGGTTGAAAGTAAGTGTTGCGTTTCCATAATTGAATTGTATTCTTTAATTGAAATTATTACAACTGCATCTTCTTCATCATTTCTTGGAACAATAATAGTCTCTGATGATTCAGAAACTTCATCAAAATAGCCTTTAATGTTTTTTCGTAGTGTTGATATAGTTACTGCTTTCATAATACTTGGTCTAAGATGTACTTTTTAGTGATGTACTTTTTAATGTACGCTCAAAGGTACAAATAATTTATACTTAAAATACATATTTAAAAAAAATTAACAGCTAACAGTTTAAATTTATAAATTAGCTATTCATAATAAACTTTGCAATTAAGTCTCTAATAGTCGGACTTATAAAATCCATAAATTCACTTTTACTATCTTCATTCTCAAATTCTACTTTATTTTTTTCGAGAATTTCATTAATGATGTTCGCTTTGGAATCGACTCATATCAGTGCCAATTTCGCTTATGATCGAAATTGCTGAATCTCTTCCAACTCCATCAATAGTTTGTAAAAGTTGTAGTTCTACTTGATATTTCTCAACACTCAAATCGATTTGGTGGTCTAGCTCTGTAATTAATTTTTCATTTTCATCTATTGTTTTTCGAATCATCTTTAGCATAAAACGATGGTGAGGGGTTATTCTTCCTGTTAAGGCTTTTGCTATATCTTCTTTACTTGCTTTTATCCTGCGATGAGCATGAGTTAACAAACTAGTGACATCATCTTTGCCATCAATAATATCGTTGATTATTTTTGTAGCACTAACTCCTTGCGTGTCCGATACTACACTACTTAATTTAATATTGCAATCTTCTAAAAACTTAATCATCCTGTTTTTTTCTGATGCAATGAATTGTGTTTTTTTCTTTCTGTAGCGAATTAAATCCCGTAATTCTCGTATCTCTACAGGAGGAATAAAGCTGCCTTTGAGTAACCCACTCAATAGTAATTTACTAATCCAGACACTGTCTTTCTTATCCGTTTTATGTCCAGGAACATTCTTGATATGACGAGCATTAACTAAAATGACTTCAAAATCCTCTTCGAGAATATTGAATAAGGGCTTCCAGTAGATTCCAGTACTTTCCATCGCGATATGGGTAACTCCTTCCGATTTACACCAATCTCTCAAATCTATCAATGAACTTGTAAAAGCATTGTAGCTTTTGGTTTGATAATCTTTATTACTCTTGCGTATAGTCGCAACTATAATGTCTTTGTGAACATCTATCCCGCACCCTACAGAAATAAGCTGTTCGAATTTAACTGTTTCCATAATCGTAAATGTTTTTTCGGACATCTAATTTACGCAATATATTCACGTCGCGGGAAAAACTCATAGGTGTTTGCGTGCGCTAAATCATGATAATTTTTATGCTTTTTTGTTCCGCGTTTACAGGAGTTTGACATAGCAAATCAGGATTATTTTTTATTTCCGATAACAGTTAAGTGATATTTTATAGCTTCTGAATTAGCTATAACAAATGGGGAGATTCAAATTTACAGTAGTTAAATTGATAATCGCATATCAAAAACGTGCCAAAAAATGACAAAAACCCGCCATTTTCGTTTTGGCATAAATTAATACCCTCAGAGATTAATTTATTGCCGAATTGGAGTCAACCAAAAACAGAACGACTCGTGCGAATTAGTCCTACGCAAAATTTGGGGAGGATTGCATAACTGCTTTAGCTTCTTTACATTCGTATCAGATAACTGAACTAGTAACCTGATAAAATGACTGTTATGAATTTTAAAAACAACACAATGACAATAGAACAAGCTAAGGCAATTGACATGATTAGCTATTTGTGCACTTTAGGTTTTAAGCCTTCTAAAATCAGAGGTTCTGATTTTTGGTTCTTTTCTCCTTTTAGGGATGAAAGAACGCCCTCTTTCAAAATCAATCAACGACTTAATTGTTGGTACGACCATGGAATTGGAAAAGGCGGTAACCTACTTGATTTTGGAACACACTATTTTAACTGCTCCATCAATGAATTACTGCAAAATTTAAAGAATGATTTTTCACTTCAACAGCCAATAATTCACCAGGTTGATAACAGTGATAAACGGGAGCATAAAATTAAAATTCTAAAAGCCGTTGCGCTTACCTCTCCATCCCTTTTACACTACCTCGGGCGCAGAAGGATTCCTATTGAAATTGCACAACACTATTGCATGGAAATTCGATACGCTCTAAATAGAAATACCTATTATGGAATTGGCTTTAAAAATGATTTGGGAGGCTTTGAAATTCGCAATCCTTATTTCAAAACAAGCAGTTCACCTAAAGACATTACCTCTATTGATAATGGCAATAGTGAGGTAGTTGCTTTTGAAGGCTTTATTGACTTTCTTTCCTTTAAAGCCCTAAATAAAAACCTTCCTGAAAACAGCTTGGATTTTGTTATTTTAAATTCCGTTTCTTTTTTCGAAAGAGCACGCCCTTTTATGGAAAATCATCAATCCATCCGGCTTTACTTTGATCAGGATGAAACGGGACAAAGTTATACCAGGCGTGCACTTTCTTTGAGTACTAAATATAGCGATGAAAGCGGACTTTATTCTAACTATAAAGATCTAAATGATTGGGCCATTAATTTCGAAAAATCAGAAAAAAGGTATTTACCAATCCATTCCCTAAAGGCCCGAGATTACCAAAAAAAAATTAAACCATAAGAAAATTTAATATTCAGATAAACATTAAAATTAACTAAAAAACTGAACAGGTTCTGACAGTGAAAAATTCCAAATTCGAACAGACTGTAACACATGCTCCGAACCGACTGAAGAGCAAGCGAAAAAAAGGCAATCTTAATAATCAATAAACAGGAAGTTATGGCTATGCATACTGGAGAAAACGAACAGGCACTAAGAAAAATCATGGATATGACAAGACTAATCAGCATCCTATTATTAGTAATCCATTTTTATTATTACTGTTACGCTGCTTTTAGAGAATGGCATTTGGTTAGTAGTTTAGGTAATACTATTTTAAGCAATATCCACAATACAGGATTGTTCAGTAACTTTTATAAATCCAAATTCTTTGTACTGGGATTGTTAATGATTTCCCTGATAGGTGCTAAAGGGCGTAAAGACGAAAAACTGAATTATAAAACAGCCTTTGCCTATATTATTACGGGCATCCTGATTTATTTCATCAGCTGCTTTTCATTATACCTAAAAACAGAAATAGTGCAAGTAGCAATTGTATATATGAGCATTACCTCAGCAGGGTTTCTTCTGATCCTTTCGGGTGGTACCCTATTATCCCGTATTATAAAAAACAGGCTCAACCACAAGGATATTTTTAATAAAGAAAATGAAACCTTTCCACAGGAAGAAAGGCTCTTGGAAAATGAATATTCTATCAACCTGCCAGCGCGCTATCATTTAAAAGATAAAGTTCGAAACAGTTGGATAAATATCATTAATCCTTTTCGTGCCTTAATGGTCTTGGGGACTCCAGGTTCTGGTAAATCATACTTTATAATACGACACGTCATTACCCAGCACATCCGTAAAGGATTTACTATGTTCGTATATGATTTCAAGTTCGATGACCTTTCCAGAATCACCTATAATACCTGGCTGAAATACAAACATCTGTATCCCAAACCACCTCAATTTTATTTAATTAATTTTGATGACCTGACGCGTACCCATAGATGCAATCCTTTAGAACCTTCTGCCATGACCGACATCACGGATGCTGCAGAATCAGCGCGAACGATTTTATTGGGATTAAACAGAGAATGGATTAAAAGACAGGGAGACTTTTTTGTTGAATCACCGATCAATTTTCTGACAGCTATAATATGGTACTTAAGGAAATATAAGGATGGTCAATTCTGTACGCTGCCGCATGTTATTGAGCTTATGCAACTAGACTATGACAGCTTGTTTACCATATTGCGAACCGAGAAGGAGATTGAGGTACTCATTAATCCTTTCGTAAATGCCTACCTCAATGACGTAATGGAACAATTAGAAGGACAAATTGCTTCCGCTAAGATTGCGATGGCGAGACTCTCCTCTCCCCACTTGTATTATGTGTTATCCGGGAATGACTTTACATTAGACATCAATAATCCTGACGAACCAAAAATTGTCTGCATGGTGAATAATCCTCAGAAAACACAAATTTATGGTGCCGTATTATCCTTGTTTGTAACCCGCTTGGTAAAATTGGTGAATCAAAAAGGGAGACTGAAAAGTAGTTTAATATTTGATGAATTCCCTACCATCTACCTCAACAATATGGACAGTCTTATTGCCACAGCCCGAAGTAACAAAGTAGCCACTTGCTTGGGAATTCAGGACTTCAGCCAGCTTCGCAAAGATTATGGCCGGGAACAGGCTGATGTGATTATGAACATCACCGGAAATATCGTTAGCGGTCAGGTAAATGGTGACACTGCCAAGCAATTATCAGAGCGATTTGGAAAAATCATGCAGGACAGAGAAAGTTTTTCTATTAATAGTGGTGATACCTCCATTAACCGTTCCAAACAATTAGAGTCTGCCGTACCTCCTTCCAAGATCTCTGCTTTAAGTTCTGGAGAATTCGTAGGGATGATAGCCGATAATCCTGATTGCAAAATTGAATTAAAAACGTTTCATTGTGAGATACTGAATGACCATGATGCGCTCCAAAAGGAACAGGATGAATATAAGGACATTGCGGTTATTCGCAAACTCGATTCCACGGAGGTACAACGAAATTACCTGCAGATAAAACAAGATATTCAAGAGATAATGCAATCTGAAATGAAACGTCTTTTAAAGGATCCTGTCCTGGCTTATCTAGTAATAAAAAAATAAAATCATAAGTATTCATAATTTTAATCTCCGTTAGAATAATAAATTATGATTATCAAACTTTGACTTTTAGTATGCTAATTTCTCTTTTGATTTCTAAAAACATCTCCATTATATTTTGAGTTTCAGAGCTATCATTTTTCCTGTCGCTTCGTCCAATATTACATTCATATTCCCAGATTTCAAGAATATCAGATGCTTTGACTTCATAAGCAGGGTAAAAACTATTGTCTGATTCCAAAACGAGTGTGTTTTTTTTGTTTTTATTCAATCGCTTATAGACCATTCCTTCATTTTTAGTAACTAGTATATAGGTTTTACCATCCAGAACATCACCCAGCTTTTCAATGTATCGTCCAACGATGATTGATCCGTCCTCGTGTGGTGGCATAGAATCCCCTTCCACCGGAAAACCCCTGTGTTTTCCTGGCCCCAAAAATGGCAGAGAAATCTGTTGGAGATTTTCAATATATTCTGGGTCAGCATAACCATTTAAATACCCTGCCTTCACTTTTTGTGTAACAACTTCAATATAATTCTCACCGTCCTTATCAACGGTAATTGGCAGCACCAGTCTGTTGCCTTCTAATTTCATCAGATCATCCATAGGGATTTTTCTTACGTCCACAGAAAGCAACAGATCAATGCTGATGTGGTAATAATGGGATATTTTCTTCAGTATTTCATAAGGAGCCTCCGAAGTCCCGTCTTCATATTTGACATACCTGCCTCTTGTTATGGCCAGTGACTCCGCAAGCTTTTCCTGTGAAATTTTCTTTTTTACCCTAAGGTTCCTGATGTTGTCGGAAAATAAAGACATGTTAATTTTGTTACAATTTGTAACAGCAAATATAAGACTTTTTGTTACAATCTGTACTAATTTTGTAATGTATAAATTAGGAGATGATTATGGGCAGAGCAATTGTACATATGGATTTAGATACTTTTTTTGTGTCCTGTGAAAGATTAGGAAATTCAAAACTAGAGGGAATACCTTTGATTATCGGTGGTGGTGACCGTGGTGTAGTCGCTTCTTGTTCGTATGAAGCCCGTACTTTCGGAGTACGTTCGGCAATGCCTATTAAAATGGCTCTCCGACTCTGCCCACAGGCAAAAGTAATGAAAGGCGACATGGAGCTGTATTCAAAATTATCGCATGATGTTACCGAAGTGATTCAACAAAAAGCCCCAATTGTGGAAAAAGCAAGCATCGATGAATTCTATCTTGATATTACCGGCATGGATAAATTTTATGGTGGCTATAAATGGACCAACGAGTTGGCTCAATCTGTCACCAAAGAAACAGGTTTGCCTATAAGCTTTGCCTTATCTGTAAACAAAACAGTTTCTAAAATTGCCACTGGTGAAGGGAAGCCAAGAGGAAATCTCGAAATACCGGAAAATAAGGTACAGCCTTTCTTGAACCCATTGTCTATCCAGAAAATCCCTATGGTTGGCGACGTAACATTTCAGCTATTGTCCCGAATTGGTATCCGTACAATTCAGACACTTTCAGAAATGCCTGCAGAAGTACTGCAACGAATGATAGGCAAAAATGGCATCGAGCTATGGAAAAAAGCAAACGGAATCGACAACAACCCTGTAGAACCTTACACGGAAAGGAAATCAATTTCAACAGAACATACTTTCGGACAGGATACAATTGATATTCAAAAACTGAAATCCATATTGGTAGGGATGGTAGAAAAACTAGCATTTCAATTGCGCTCGGAACAGTGGCTGACCTCGACTGTAGTCATTAAGATACGGTATTCCAATTTTGATACGGAGACCAAACAATGCAGGATACAATATACCTCTGCCGATCACATTTTGACTAAGAATGTTACCGATTTATTTGATAAATTATACCATCGCCGCATGCGCCTCCGATTGATAGGGATACGTTTTAGCGGTTTGGTTCGCGGTACCTATCAAATCAACTTATTTGAGGATACAGAAGAAATGCTGTCTTTATATCAAGCCATGGATAAAATGAAAAGTCGGTATGGTTTTGATGCCGTAATGCGATGTGCTGGTGCCACATTCAAGCCCAATAACAAAGCAGAAATCTTAAAACGTAAATTCTAATTCCAATGTATCTCAACTGTCATTCTTTTCATTCCCTGCGTTACGGTACAATCCCACTAATGGATTTAGTACAACAGGCCATTGTATCCAATATAAAAGCTATGGCATTAACAGACATCAACACGGTTACCGGTATTTATGATTTCATTAAGGCATGTAACGAGGTGGGTATAAAACCACTGGTGGGTATGGAATTTCGTAGTGAGAATAAACTCCTTTATATTGGTCTTGCCCAAAACCGTGAAGGTCTTGCCCAAATGAATCGTTTCCTTACCGAACATAATTTCAATGGAACACCGTTGCCTCTAGCCGCTCCTGATTTTGATAATGTATTTATTATTTATCCATTGGAAAATATACCTGCGGTTTTAAAAGAGAACCACTACATCGGCATTCGCCCCGAACAGCTCCCTAAGTTATTCCTACAGGAATGGAAAAATAAACTCAGCAAAATGGTTATTCTGCAACCAGTGACATTCCGTACAAAAAAAGAATTCAACCTGCATAAGATCTTACGAGCTATCGACACTAACATCATTTTATCTAAACTTACCGAGGATGATTTCTGTAAGACCTCTGAAGTAATGTATCCTCTGGAAGAACTATTGGTAAAATACAACGAGTTTCCAGAGATAGTAGCGAACACCGAAAAAATAATTAAGGAATGTAATTTTGAATTCGATTTCAAAACACCAAAAAATAAAAAGTATTATACCAACAATAGGAAAAACGATATGGCTTTGCTTACAAGCCTTGCCCAGCAGGGACTTGTTTGGAGGTATGGCGTTAATAACCCACAGGCTAAAGCTAGGGTTGAAAAGGAATTGAAAGTGATTCAAGAGTTGGAGTTCAGCGGCTATTTTTTGATAACATGGGACATCATCCGCTACAGCAACAGTTGCGGCTTTTTACATATCGGACGTGGCAGCGGCGCCAACAGTATAGTGAGCTACTGCCTTGGTATTACAGACATCTGCCCTATTGAACTGGATCTATATTTTGAACGCTTCCTGAACGTAAACCGAAAGAGCCCGCCTGACTTTGATATCGATTGGTCTTGGAAAGAACGGGATGTAATACTCGAATATATCTTCAATCGTTATGGTGCTGATCATGTAGCTTTCTGCGGGACAAATGTAGAGTTCAAGTACCGCTCGATATTTCGGGAAGTCGGCAAGGTTTTCGGTTTACCAAAAGAAGAATTGGATATGCTAGCCAAAAATCCAATAGCACTGCAGGATACCAATGCAATTGTAAAATGCGTCCAGCAGTACGGTATGATGCTTGAAAAATACCCAAACCAACGCAGCATGCACTCCTGTGGCATATTGATTTCCGAAGAACCAATTACCAATTACACCGTGTTGGAAATGCCTCCAAAAGGATTTCCAATTGTACTTTTCGATATGCATATTGCCGAGGATATCGGTTTTGAAAAATTCGATATCCTTAGCCAGCGCGGCATTGGTCATATTGACGACAGCGTGAAGCTGATTGAGAAAAACCGTGGCATTAAAGTGGATATCCGCAATACGTCGTTATCCAAAGATGAAGCCGTAGCCAACACGTATTTAGGGCGTGGAAAAACCATCGGCTGCTTTTATATAGAAAGCCCTGCCATGCGCGGATTGCTTCGTCGTCTTAAATGTGATAATTATAAAACGCTTGTAGCGGCCTCATCTATCATACGTCCAGGCGTGGCACAGTCCGGAATGATGAAAGAATACATATTCCGGCACAACCATCCCGACAGGTTCGAATACTTCCATGAGGTATTTAAAGAGCAACTCGGGGAGACCTATGGCATTATGGTATACCAAGAAGATGTGATCAAGATTGCGTTACATTATGGAGGACTTCCGGCTGCTGATGGCGACATCCTGCGTCGGGCCATGAGTGGCAAGGGCCGTTCAAAAGCAGCATTGCAGAAAGTAAAAGATAATTTCTTTGCCTCCTGTTCCAAAAAAGGCCATCCGGTAAAGCTGAGCGAAGAGATATACCGTCAGATTGAATCCTTTGCAGGCTATTCCTTCTGTAAGGCACATTCTGCATCTTATGCCGTGGAGAGTTACCAGAGCCTGTACCTGAAAGTATACTATCCCGTCGAATTTATGGTAGCGGTTATCAATAACCAGGGAGGCTTTTATCGTACAGAGGTTTATGTTCATGAAGCCAAAATGTCCGGAGCAATTCTACACAATCCCTGTGTCAATAAGAGCGAATATGAAACGACCCTATATGGTATCAACGTATACCTTGGCCTGATGCACCTTGAAGGCCTGGAAACCAAAATGGCGCATTTTATAGTAAAGGAGCGTGGGCAGCATGGCGAGTTCAAATCACTGGAAGATTTCATCAATCGCATTCCCATCGGTATTGAAGGAATCCAGATACTGATATTCATTGGAGCATTTCGCTTTACAGAAAAAACTAAAAATCAATTGCTGGTAATTGCGCGGTTGATACTGGTAAACTTCAAGCCCGAAAACAGGAGCCTGATGCTACTCCAGGAACCGGTAAAGGAGTATAAGCTTCCGGTATTGAAACGCTCTGCTTTCGAAGATGCCTTCGATGAAATTGAATTGCTTAGCTTTCCTGTCTCCTGCTCCCCTTTCGATCTGTTGCAGACCAGATATAGGGGAGCCGTAATGGCAAAAGACCTGGTGAAGCACCACAAAAAAACAGTTAAAATGCTCGCCTATCTAATTTCAAGAAAACACGTGCCCACCAAAAGAGGAGCTATGTTTTTTGGTACCTGGATAGACATAGAAGGGGAATATTTCGATACGGCACATTTTACGGACAGCCTTGAAAAATACCCCTTTCAGGGAGGCGGCTGTTACCTGCTCTTGGGAACAGTAGAAGTGGATTATCATTTTCCTACCATTACGATAACCAAGATGGCTAAGATGCCTTTCATCCCCGATCCACGGTATTCCAATACCAAAGACAGGCAATATAAAGTCCACGAGCATATTCGTGAAGACGTGAGTATGACACATCGCGATCCATACCCGCAAGGACATGAAATAGGGCTGCCAAGACATAAAATGAAACAATAAATTCATACCTTCAGATAAGGTATTAAAAAAGGAATACGAAATACATCAGTATAAATCGGACACTCACTAATTAAGCTATTGAATTTAAGAATATATGGAATCTAACATGGAACTAAAAAGATTTTTGGACGCACAAAATCAGGTGTATTTAAAAGCATTATCAGAAATTAAAGAAGGAAAGAAAAACTCCCATTGGATGTGGTATATCTTTCCACAGATCAAAGGGCTCGGCTCCAGCGACACGGCCAAATTCTACGGTATTTCCGATTTACAAGAGGCAGCCTCCTATCTGGCACATCCAATACTGGGCAAACATTTAATTGAAATTTCTACTGCAGTACTGCAACTCGATGGAAAAACGGCATCCGAGATAGTCGGAACGCCTGACGATCTGAAACTGCGCTCCTGCATGACCTTATTTGCTAATGTTCAAAATACAGACCCTGTATTTACGATAATTTTTCAAGAAAGCCCCCATAGACTGGGTCTTTAGACGGGGGATGAATTGAAAATGCAAATACTTCTAATCATTTTAGATATGAAAGTGACAATTAAATACTTTTTTTTATATATTTGTTTAATGGAAAAGCGATGGAGGAAAAGCAGAAGTGCTACATACAATATAGCCTATCATTTGATATGGTGTCCAAAATAGCGTAGAAAGGTATTGATTAACGGTATTGATATTAGATTAAAAGAGTTGTTGAATGAAAAAGCGATTGAATTAGGTGTCGTGATTGAGAATATGGAGGTAATGCCTGACCATGTACAT
>NZ_JBLVPS010000028.1:0-44220 GCF_048286515.1 Flavobacterium rhamnosi
CGTTTTTTGATTCTTCAAAATAATACCCTACTTTTGAATCAAACTATGTATTCATTCTTGCCGAATACTCTGCACTTCCAGTTGCCAAAAACTCTGCATTCTTATTTACCGTTCACAAGGTAAGCTGATTAGTAGACATGTATTTATTTTTGTATACATATGTGTTTACTTTAATTATTTTTTGTAAATATATATGTTTACTTTTCTATGAAATTGTAAACAAACAATCATGCGCAATCAAAAAAAAAATACTAATCGAGCAACTAGATAGAAAATTAAAAGCATTTAAGGAGGCTGAAAAAGTAATTATTCCAGAGCAAGCATGGCTTTATAATATCAGAACCGCATTAAATATGACCCTTGAACAGTTAGGTGCAAAATTAAACATGACCAAACAAGGTGTTTAAAAAAATGAAGAAAGAGAATCTGCAGGAGTAATATCAATAAAATCACTTAAAGAAATTGGTAGTGCATTAGATATGAAATTTGTATATGGTTTTGTTCCGAAGCATGGAACAATTCAAAATTTGGTTGATTCTAGAGTATTAGAACTTGCGAAAAAAATTGTTCTTAGAACTAGCAATAATATGAAATTAGAGAACCAAGGTAACGGTGATGAGCAAATAGATAAAGCTACAAAAGAATTGGCTAGTGAAATAAAACGAGAAATGCGTAAATCATTATGGGATTAGGGTTTATTTAGGACATTACTAGGAGATGCGGATTAGTGGATTGAAAACAACACATATCCTCCGGATGAAATAGCAATAAGGTTTAAACATAGATTGGTTAACATTAATTGTTTTCCAAATGGAAATGGAAGACATTCTAGAATTATGGCAGACATAATAATTGAACCTATTTTTGGTGAAGATATTTTTACATGGAATCATTCAAATATGGTACAGGCAAACGAAACAAGAGCAGAGTATATTAGATCAATTAGGGAAGGCGATAAGGGAAATATTGTGCCTCTAATTAATTTTGCTAGGACATAATAGTAAAAGAGGATCAAGTCTAAAAGTTGTGGGGGAATATTAAAATACCGATTTTTGTATTTCAAAATTATATAGAAATACAAGACTCTTTCAGTGAACATATCAAGTTATTATTGCCCGAAATTATTGTTGAATACTTCGAACTGGCTTCCTATAATAAAGGGGCTGACGCCCCGTCATTTTTTCAAAGAGTTAAAGAGTTAAAGGGACAAAGGGTATTAATCCCTGAGGCATCGCACCGACAAACCATCCACCTTATCGGTGTTACTTCTGTTTGCGAAATCAAAGCTGTAATACAGGACGCAGAGCCAAGCGTTTGTAGTACTGTACTCCGTAGAACTCCACCAGAGACCGTAGTTGCCAATGTTGTTGAAAGTATCATTGCTGTAGCGATACCCTCCCGGAAGACCTGTAAAGCCGCTGCTGTTGGTAGCATTTGTGGCGGGGTTATTGTCATCTAGCCAATGTATATACCCAGTTTCTTTCATCGCACCACCCGCAAAATTTGCTCCTCCCAAAAAAGTGGTTAACTCAGTCCACTCAGTATCGGTAGGAATATGATAGCCAGTCGGGGCTAATTGTTTTCTTAGTGATGGATCTGTTTTGGAGGCTTCGTTCCATATTCCTGCTACGGCATACCAATTGTATAATTTTCCGTAAACAGCACCATTTGCTGGATCATTGTTATAATAACACCAAGCACCTGTGGTTAAACCAGCCCAATCAGCTGCGACGGTTACTTGAGGAATTGTGGTGCCATCTCTATAGGTAGTTACATCCAGGTTTGCGTTTGTCCAGGTTTGGGTGCCAATAGTAACTGTAGGAAAGGGTAGCGTAAGAGTTGTATAACTCACTTGATTCCCATAGCCAGTTCCGTTTACGTTAGTTGCATAAGCGCGAACGTAATAAGTGGTGGCTGGGTTTAAACTCGTTAAGGAGCTGGTAAAACCACCCAATCCAGTACCATCGGTTGTTTTTGTGATCAAGTCAATAGTGGGGTTTTGTAAAGTGCTCCACACCACTCCTTTGGCAGAGATTGTTCCTTTTGCGCTAATAATCATTCCGCCACTGTTTGCTGTAGTAGCTGTAATAACACTTGCTGCTGTGGTGGTGAGTGTAGGTACATTAATTTTTGGGTCTTTTATCTTTGCCACTTCATTTGTAGTGGTTAATCCTAGAGAATCAACAGTATCTGTAGAACAGGATACTATAAAAAACGAAACTATTAAAATTAATAGCGTTTGATTTTTTAAATGTGTTTTCATAGTTTGTTGTTTTAAGGTTGTTTTTTAAATTTTTTTCTTTTAAAAAATAACTTTGTACTGCATATCAAAAGTAAAATTCAAAAACAGATTAATTGACTATGAATAGGGGGCTAAATAATCACTTAAATGCTTTTATCATTTATAAACGCTTCAATAATGTTAGTCAAGAATAAAGGTAGTGATTTGTTGTCGTAGGTAAGGTAGTAGATGTCTGATTAACAATGATTTAACCTAAAATTAGAGATGTGCGTTACAAAGGCATTAGCGTGTTTACGCTCACAAAATGGATTAAAACTAAAAGTTGTGAGAAATGTTAATGGAAAATATTTTAGGCTCACTAGTATTAAACGAAAAAGGTTTTTACTAGCATTTTCTAAATATGTTTAGCAAATGTTTAGCAAAAACCTTGTCAAACCCTGTAAGCAGGCTTTAAAAGTGACCACGGTGGGATTTGAACCCACACGCCCTTGCGAGCACCAGCCCCTCAAGCTGGCAAGTCTACCGTTTCTCCACGTGGCCTTAAAAAAGAAAAGGTCAAGTAATAAATTACTCGACCTTTAGTGACCCGACTGGGGCTCGAACCCAGGACCCCATCATTAAAAGTGATGTGCTCTACCAACTGAGCTATCGAGTCAATGCTTCAAGGAAATTATGTGTTGATCACAAGATTTGTGACCCGACTGGGGCTCGAACCCAGGACCCCATCATTAAAAGTGATGTGCTCTACCAACTGAGCTATCGAGTCATATTCTTTCCTTGAATGCGGGTGCAAATATAAGGACTTATTTTGGAGTTTTCCAAGCAATTTTATTATAAATTTGTCTTTTTTTAACAAAATTACTCAACACCTTAATTTGTAAGGTTTTATTCAGATGAAAAAAATTATATTATTAGGTTATATGGGTTGTGGTAAGTCCACAATTGCAAATAAGTTGTCAAAAATTATCGAAATCCCTTTCGTGGATTTAGATAAAAAGATCGAAGAGAAAATAAATTTGTCAATTAATGACATTTTTGAAAAGTATGGAGAAATTTATTTTAGAAAACTAGAACGCGAAGTTTTTATAGAATTATTGAATTCTCCCGACAACTTAATTATTGGTTTAGGCGGAGGGACGCCCTGTTATGCAAATAACCATGAGTTGCTAAAAGGCGATAATGTTGTGTCTGTTTATCTCAAAGCTTCAATAGAGACATTATTCAATAGATTAGCGCATAATAAAAGCAAACGCCCTCTTATTGCCGATAAAAGTGAGGGCGAAATGAAAGAGTTTATTGCAAAGCACCTCTTCGACAGAAGTTATTATTACAATCAGGCACAATACAAGGTAGTGGTCGACGATAAGACAATTGACCAGACAGTTTCAGATATTGTTGAAATTTTAGCTTAAATAGGCGTAATCGTTCCCGTTTTCATCAAAAACGACTTGTACGTGTTCTAGTAGTGAAGTGGACAGTGATATGCCTTTAAAATCGGCCTTTACCGGGTATTTTTTATGATTTCTGTCCACTAGAACTGCTGTTTTGAATTTTTTCAAAGGAACGTCAATAAAATGCCTTACTGCATAGATCAGTGTGGTACCTGAGTTCAATACATCATCAACAAGAACTAAGCCTTTGTTTGCATATTGTTCTTTTGGTAATGAGGTGTGAATTGGTAACTGAGGATCTTGTTTGTTGATTTGCACTTCGCAAAGCGAAACTTTAAGTGGAGAGATGGTTTCAAGGACTAGCGCTATTTTTTTAGCAAAAGTAAAACCGTTAGTCGCAATTCCGGCAATGACAATTTCTTCCTCATCTACAAAGGTTTCATAGATTTGGTAAGCAATTCTTTTTATTTTATGCTCAATTTCCTGATTCGTTAAGATGATATTTTTACTCATTTTTTTTGTTTAAAAGTTTAAGGCTTTAGAGATTTGTAGGGATGAAAGAAAAATTTTTAATCTGGATCTTCTTCATTTTTAATCTCATTGCCAAATTCATCAATATCCCTTCTGTCTTTTTTGGTAGGTCTTCCGGTTCCATTTTTGCGATAATGCTCTTTTGATAACTTTAAAAGCTCTAAATGTTGATAGGCTTCAGCAGGAGTATCATTTCTTCTGTAAATATCAACCAATTTAGCCCCAACACGATTTTCCGGAATGTCAAGAACGGTTATAATTTGAGTGATTTGGTCTTTGCGGAACGTAATTTTGTCAGTAGGGAAAACTTCCTTTGATGGCTTGGCAACAAGGCCGTTTACTGTGACATGATTCTTTTTACAGGCTTCGGTAACCATATTTCGGGTCTTATAATACCGCATACACCATAAATATTTATCTATTCTCATAAATTTTCTAAAATCGGAGTTAAATAGTTTACAAAAATCAATCAATATTGTATCTTGCGCACTTAAAAATTTAGCTATAATGAACAAATTTAAGTATTATTTTATTCTATTAATTACAACCCTCTCTTTATTTTCATGTTCAAAGGATGATGCCGCTACAGTTGAGCCACTTAGAGATTATGCAGTACAATATGCTACCGATAATACTGATATTGAACAATATTTAAAAACAAGTTATATAACAGTTGTAAATCATCCTGGATTTACTGACGATCAAGACGTAACTATCACAAAGATACCAACAGGAGGAACTCAAAAATCAATTTGGGATCAAAGTGATTACGAGCTTAAAAGCAGAAATGTAAGCCTACATAGTATTACTTATAAATTATATTATTTAGTGTTGAGAGCAGGAACGGGTTCGGCACCTTGTAGTGTTGATGCGGTTTTAACCTCTTACAAAGGGGAATATTTAACAAGTAAAACTACAGACGGCGTTGCTACACAAACAACAACTCAATTTGAAGAAAATAAATATCCACAATCTTTTTTTAGTTTATTCAGCACTATCACCGGTTGGGCAGAAGTATTTCCACAATTTAAAACAGGAAGTTATGCGTCAAATACTGACGGAACTGTGACTTATAATGATTTTGGTGCCGGTGTAATGTTTATTCCTTCGGGATTAGCCTATTATGGTTCTCCAAGCGGACTTATTCCTGCTTACGCTCCTTTAGTTTTTAGTTTCAAATTATACGAATTGAATAGACTAGACCAGGATGGGGATGGTATTGAATCGTACCAAGAGGATTTAGATGGTGATGGTTATATGCGCATATTGGCGTCAGGAGTTGTGAATCCTGATGATACGGATGGAGATGGGGTACCTAACTTTGCAGATGTTGATGATGATGGGGATAATTATACCACTAAGCTGGAAATTAAAAATCCTGCTACTCAACTGCCTTACCCATTTGCAAGTATTCCAAGTTGTAATGGTAATACAACTGATCCTGCAAGAATTAAAAAGCATTTAGATAAAACCTGTCAATAATACAACGAGACAGTAAATAAAAAATCCCATTCGTAATGATAACGAATGGGATTTTTTTATGTTCAAAATGAATTGAATTATTTTCTTTTAATAACTCTTTCAACAGCTTCAACAATCGCTTGATTGTTCAGTTTGTATTTTTCCATTAATTGCTCTGGTGTTCCAGATTCTCCAAAGCTGTCATTTACCGCAACAAACTCTTGTGGAGCTGGGTGATGCAACGCTAGTACTCTAGAAACGCTTTCTCCAAGACCACCAAGGATATTATGTTCTTCAGCAGTAACAATACATTTTGTTTTAGCCAATGATTTCAAAATTGCTTCTTCATCAAGAGGTTTGATAGTATGGATGTTGATTACTTCAGCAGAAATCCCCTTAGCTTCTAAAGCTTCGGCAGCAATAAGAGCTTCCCATACTAAATGTCCAGTCGCAACAATCGTTACATCTGTACCTTCGTTTAATAAAATTGCTTTTCCAATTACGAAAGGCTCGTCAGATGGCATGAAGTTAGGCACAACCGGACGTCCAAAACGCAAGTAAACCGGACCATGATGATCTGCTAGTGCTAAAGTAGCCGCTTTAGTTTGATTGTAATCGCAAGTGTTGATTACGGTCATTCCTGGTAGCATTTTCATCAAACCTATATCTTCAAGAATTTGGTGTGTTGCACCATCTTCACCTAAAGTTAATCCTGCATGTGAAGCACAAATTTTTACATTTTTCTCAGAATAGGCAACTGATTGACGAATTTGATCGTAAACTCTTCCAGTAGAAAAGTTTGCGAAAGTTCCAGTGAATGGAATTTTTCCTCCAATAGTTAAACCCGCTGCAATTCCAATCATGTTTGCTTCAGCAATTCCAATTTGGAAAAAACGCTCTGGATGATTTTTCTTGAAATCGTCAAATTTTAATGAACCAATCAAATCTGCACAAAGTGCAACAACATTTTCATTCGTCTGACCTAATTCGGTCATTCCCGCTCCAAAACCCGAACGAGTATCTTTACTTCCTGTATTTGTATATTTTTTCATTTCTTAATTTAAAAAGTTGAATGTATTCGTTTCTGAATACTGAAATCTGAATACTGCAAACTACTAATAGTCGCTTTCGTCTTCAGAATAGTTTTGGCCTAAAGCATTTTCAAGCTGTGCATCGTTTGGCGCTTTTCCATGCCAAGCATGACTATACATCATAAAATCAACACCATTACCCATTTCAGTATGCAAGAGTACGCAAACTGGTTTTCCTTTTCCAGTTCTTGATTTTGCATCTGTCATTCCGGCAATAATGGCTTCGATATCGTTTCCTCTTTCAATTTCTAAAACATCCCAATCAAATGCTTCAAACTTAGCACGGATACTCCCCATGCATAAAACTTCGTCTGTAGTACCGTCAATTTGTTTTCCGTTTAAATCGATGGTAGCGATAAGATTGTCAACTTTTTTTGCAGAAGCATACATGATAGCTTCCCAGTTTTGACCTTCTTGCAATTCACCATCTCCGTGAAGCGTATAAATAATATGGTTGTCACCATTTAATTTTTTTGCTTGTGCAGCACCAATTCCTACAGATAATCCTTGTCCAAGAGAACCTGATGCAATTCTCACTCCTGGTAAACCGTCATGAGTAGTTGGGTGTCCTTGTAATCTTGAATTAATAAGACGGAAAGTAGCTAGTTCCGATACTGGAAAATATCCAGTTCTCGCTAAAACGCTATAAAATACTGGAGAAATATGTCCGTTTGAAAGGAAGAAAAGATCTTCTCCAATACCATCCATATCAAATCCTTCTTTGCGTTCCATCAAGTTTTGGTACAAGGTTACAAGAAATTCGGTACAACCTAGAGAACCTCCTGGGTGACCTGAATTGACAGCGTGAACCATTCGAAGAATATCTCTTCTGACTTGGATAGTTAAATCGTTTAATTGTTGTGTGTTAGGCTTCATTTTTTGTGTAAAAGTTAAACTGGTGCAAATGTAATTTTTATTTAGGGTTACCGCAAACGTTTTTTTGAATATTTAATGTGCAATGCAGTGCAGTTTGTTATTATCTGAATTACCATTTATGCAACACTAATCCATAAAAAAAAGCCCGCATTTCGCAGGCTTTATAGCAATAGAGAAACAATAATAAAATACCATTCTCCAATTAAAATACGTTCTAGGTGTTTGTAATTGCATCTGCTCTATAGGCTTGTCTATTGACGGCAGATAAGGCAATTCCAGTTAATGCAGCATCAGTTTTTTTCTCTTCATTAAGATTCATGGCTAGCAATTCAGCCGCTTTATTTTCACCTAAAGTTTTTGCAAAAGCATGTAAAGTACCATAGGTTGCAATTTCATAATGTTTTACTTTTTGATCTGCTGCGATAAGTCCTGCATCGCGTACCATACCAACATCGGTTTCTCTAATGAGACCATTAGTCTCTTTTAATATACCTTGCATGGCATCGCATTTTTTTGCAGTTGGTGCAATACCTGTTACTGTAAATATTTCTTCCAGACGTGATACATGTCCTTGTGTTTCACTTAACTGGTTTTTCAAAGTGTTAACTAATTCTGGAGAAGAAGCATTCTTTACCATTTTTGGTAAAGTTTTAGTCAATACTTTTTCTGCCCAATAAATGTCTTTTAATCCAACTTCAAATAAATCTCTCAATCCATGTGCTGCATTTGATTTTGCTTGTACAGCTCCTTTAATAGGTTCATGTTTACTAGTTTCGGTTCTCATAATAGTTGTTTTTTTAAGATTAATTGTTGTAAGTACTAAATTCTATGCTTTACCTTTCAAACGCAGTACTTACTTTATTAAGTACTATAAAATTAAACAAACTATACTCTAATCAATTGTTAATTAACTAATTGTAAATACGAATAATAGTGTTATTTTTTTTGTTTTAGCTGGACCGTTTTTATTTTAGAAGACATTTTTTTTGATAGCTACGCCAATCGTGATTACTGAGGACTTTTGTAAATCCTTGAATTTCAAAATGCTTTTTGCCTATGCACTTCGTATCCCTTAGCTACAGACAAACTTATTACAGGTTGTTTTTGTCTTTTAGTTTTGATTGTCCCTGTTCAAAAAAATATTCATAGCATCGTTACTGTCTCAATTTAAATTTTCTGTTTTATTAAATAGAAATTGTTTACTGTGCACCATACCTGATTTTTTTTTGGAGTGTCTTTATCATCCTATGAATTAGGATTGATTAAAATTTACATCCAGCCATGAACCTCCATAACTTTCGATTCCATGTTCAGTCAGTAAGAGCAATGCTTGTCCGCTTCGGTTTCCCGATGCGCAACAAAGAATTAGTGGCTCTTTAAGAGTCCTTAATTCTTCAATTCTTTGCGGAATTTCATTTAGGGGAATATTAATGGAACCCGCAACATGACCGCCCATAAATTCCCCGTGGCTGCGGACATCTACTATGGTCCCTAGTTTCTCTTTAATTATTTTTTTTAATTTCATTTCGTTTATTATTTAATAAGGGTTGTTTTAATATTTCTTTAAAAAAATGATGTTTTCTTCTATTGTAAAAAAAGAATTGAGGTACAAAAGCGAGTGTGTCTGTTGTATGCAAAAGTAATACAACATGAAAAGCTAGTCTGTGCTATTTGTTACGCTGCATAAATTTTATTCTCAATATCTTTTCTAAAAACTCCATCTGCCCCTTATATAAATTTCCGTTATTAAATTTTTATAAGAAGTACCAGACTCCGCAAAGAAAGACTGTGCTGTGAAATCCAGATCGAAATTGGTCGCTACATTCCACGCGTAAGAGGGAACAAGAATTAATGTATTTTTTTCGGGCGAATAAATAAATGAGAAGTTGCAGGAGACAATAGGGGAAATTGTTTTCATTATAGTTGCGTAAAAATTGTAGCGAAACGGAAACAGCGATTTCGCTGACAAATTAGAATTAAAAAAACTTCCTCCGGTAGCAAAAACATTAGTAGGATTGCTATTGTATAAACTGGCAAGCGAAATATACCAATCATTTTTAAAAGTTTGATCCGCCATAAGAGAAAAGCTGACCGTTTCGGATGTATTCACAGCATTCCTTTTTGGAATAAAATAACTCATTTCACCTTTGAAACCTGCTTCTTTGATATTTCCGGCCCAACCGCCACCAACAACATAATCGGTTTGATAAATCCCTCCCAAAAACTGAAAATCATAGTTCCATTTATTAAATTTATATAGGAAGGCAGCTGTATGTTCAGTACTTTTTTTTCCCGGTTTATAGGCCAGTTCCAAAACGGAATTGGTATTTAAATTGCGCTGAATGCGTATTGCATCATTCCCGGGCCGCTCTTCATAATCAAAATCCAGAAAGTTGTAGGTGTTGAAAATATCATTGGGATTCCAAATGTTGTTAATTCCCCAATTAATACGTTGCCTGCCAATTTTAATATCCCATTTTTCATCCCCATATTGAAGCAGGATCCTGTCGATAACCGAATGTGCCACGAATGATTTTTCGTCTATCCATAAATGGGAAAGGTTCAATAAACCATTGTACTGGTTCATGGTTTTGCCAAAGTCAGGAATCAGTTTGATTTGTTCCCCATAAAAAATGCGATTCCGAATTTCCAATCTTCCACTTATTTTGGAAGAAATAGTAAACTTAAAATTTAACCGATTATGAATCAGATTCATTGATGCATTAGAATCAATTTTTTGGATAAAATAAGTGCTTTGCATGTCTTTAATATAACCATTAAGTTCTATCCAGGGGGATTTTATACTATCGGTTTGCGCGAAAATTGTGGCACAAAAGAAGTATGAAATTGTTGCGAATATGTAGTTATAAAATTTCACAATTATCTAATTCATAATAGTTTATTTAGATACAGTCGCCGCTAGAGCAGTATCACCAACAATTTTTCCATCTTCCAGTGTAATGACTCGTCGGGCTCGGTTGATGACCCTTTGGTCGTGCGTCGAAAAAATAAATGTCATATTTTCTTCCTGATTGAGTTTTAGCATAATGTCCAATAAATTTTCAGCTGAAACGGAATCTAGATTTGCGGTGGGTTCGTCTGCTAAAATGAATTGGGGTTTTGGTGCCAATGCTCTGGCCACAGCCACCCGCTGTTGTTGTCCGCCGGATAGTTCTCGGGGACGTTTATTGATTTTGTCTTCCAGTCCTATTTCTTTCAGTAATTCCAAAACCCGTTGCTCCATTTCTTTTTTTGGACGCTTTTGCAACAACATGATAAACTCGATATTTTCTTTGGCGGTAAGCACGGGAATTAAATTATAGGATTGAAATACAAAACCAATATTGTTTAATCGAAAGTCAATCAACTCATTGCCTTTTAGCTGAGTGATGTTCGTTCCATTAATTTCGACATAGCCCTCGGAAGGAATGTCCAACCCGCCAATCATATTCAAGAAAGTGGTTTTTCCGGAGCCCGAAGGCCCTTTAATGGCCGTAAATTCACCACGTGAAATATGAAGATGTACTTTGTTTAATGCATAAACCGGTATGGTTTTTTCATCGTATATTTTCGATAAATTGTGCGCATCTATTACTGTTTCTTGCATGGTGATTATTTTTTTAAAGATTCTGCCGGATTCAATCGTAGTGCTCTTCTCGCTGGAAATAAGGCCGAAAACAAAGCGGTTAGCAAGACTAAAAACATAATAATTGCAAACTGCCTTGAAGTTAAATTGGGATAAATTACGGAACTGTAGCCAAAACTTGAATAGACATCTGAGAAGCGGCTAAAATCGATTCCAATCTTCTGGGTAATCCCAATAGAGACAAAAGCAAGGAGTATGCCTATGGGGCAACCTGCCAATATCAGAAAAAAAGTTTCCAGCAGAATCATGATGAATATTTTAAATTTATTCATGCCCAAAGCAATCAACATTCCTATTTCACGTGTTCTTTCCAAAACAGCCATCATCATAGTATTAACAATACCAAAAGCCAATGCCAAAAGAATTATTCCCATAAAAATAAAAACCATTTGGTCACCAACGGAAACTGTTAATCCTATTTCTGGGGCGATTTCCTTCCAGTTTTGTATTTCTGTTCCGGGAAATTTTTGCATTAGGTTATTTTGGATTTCTTCAAGTAATTTATTAGATTTTAGTAAAATAGCAATTTCGTTAATGGCATTTGGAATTCCTGCGAGCGAATCAATATCCGTAATTTTCACAAAGACATTGCTGTCATCGTAAGGTGTATTGTTAGTTTTGTAAAGGGCCGTAATTCGGAAAGCCGCTGATGCCAGATTACCCTCTTTATCCTGAAAAGTCAGAATTGTTTTTTTATTGAGGTTTAATTTTAGTTTCTTTCGGAGCTTTTCACTTAGAATGATTTCGTTTGTCTTTTTTGGGTTGAAATAATTTCCTTGAACTATTTTTCCTTTGAGATTAGTGAGTATTTGTTCCTGAGCGGGCATCACTCCGTTTATGGTTATGCCACTGCTTCCGGAGGCGGATGCAATCATTCCTTTTATAATTACGCGACCGGCGGCGGCTTTTATTTTGTTATCCTTCGCAATGATTTCGAGCATTTTTCTGCCTTTCGGCAAATAATACTTTATTTCGTATTCTTTTCTAAACTCGAGATGATGCAATTGGATATGGGATAATTCGCTTGTGATAGCTGTATTGACACGTTGTTCAATCATGCCGTTATAAAAAGCCATCATAAAAATACCAGCCCATAGACCGACGCTCACCGCGATGATGATTGTGAGGCTCCGTTTTCTACTCCTCCAAATATTTCTGCTGGCGATTTTTGTCAACATGGCGGTTTCATTTTTATTTTTTCATTGCTTTCACTGGGTCTAAACCATTTACATGCCAAAGAGGATATAAGCCAATAACTAGTGTCATTGCCAAAACAATAATGGATTGAGTTACAAAAATGTTTTGGTCAACAGCGGTAGGGAAGAGGGCTTCAAAACCAAATTGCTCATAGACTTTAGCTATTTCTCCTCCAAAACGAATGGGTCTTTCTTTTAAGTAAATCACTAATGGCAAGCTTAACAAAAAGCCCAGAAGCAAACCAAAAAACGTAATGAGTACTGTTTCTCCCAGTAAAATCAGTTCTAATTTGTTTTTTTTCATTCCAATAGCAATGAGCATTCCAAATTCATATTTACGTTCGGCAGTCATCATTAAAACCGTCCCAAAAAGTCCGAAGGCTATAATGAGGTATAGAATCCCCGAAAAAATGTAAAAGGAAAAACCGTCGGCCTTGATATGATTGGCTATTTCCGGCATCATTTCCTGCCAGGACATCACTTCATATTTTTTTCCAATGCCATTTTTTAGATTTTGTACAATAGCAGCTGTATTTTCGGGATTGTCAATTCCCAGTGAGATCGATGTAAGCCTGTTTTCAGCGCTCAAGAAATATTGTGTCGCAGCCAATGGTAAATACACAAAAGTGTCGTTCATAGCTGGCGAGGCCAAATGAACGATACCTTTTATTTTATATTTTCCGGCAGCCATAACGCCATGAAAACCCTGACCGAAAAGTACAATGGTATCGTTAACACTTACGTCCAGTCGTTTTGCCAAACCTTCAGCAAGAAGTACTGCTTCTTCATTGTTTTCGAAATAATGTCCTTTGATTAATTTGCTTTTCAGTTGGGTCAGCTTGTTCTCTTTTACAGCATCGGTACCCACCAATAAGCATCCTTTGGTCGTGTTTCCTTTCGAAGCTAAAACAAAAGTTTCCAATCGAGGAACGATTTCCTTTATTTGTTGATTTTTCTGGAGTTGGGCTGTTAGGGAATGTTCTAACATAAAGCTGTTGTCCAGAACCTGTTCGTCCCAGTACCCATTTTGATGAATTTGGGCATAACCAGAATAATAACCCACCACATTTTTAATTAAATTATTGAAAACCCCATTTTGAAACGATTTCATCAAAACGGCAAACAAAACGGCAAACGCGATTGAAGCTACAGTAATTAGCGTGCGTCGGCTGTTGCGCCATATATTTCTCCAAATTAATTTCAGAATCATTTTACTTTGGTTATGTTTTGCGTGGTAAAGAAAGAATCATCCAGAGGTGTGTCAAAAACAAGTGAATTGTATAGCAGTATGGTTTTGTTTCCTTTTTTGTTTGCGGGAACCATTTCCATTCTTGCAGGTAATAAACGACCGCCCAAAAGTTTTATATCGGTACAATGCATGGTGTTTATCAGCGCGCCGTCTTCATCAAAATAGTCGACATGCAACATCATGAAATCTTTTTTGTCAATAACCATAATTACTTTTCCCCAAACCACTGCTGATTTGGGTTTGGGTAGCAGTTGGATTTTATAGCACGATCTACCATCAATATTGGCCTCTCCCAAAAAAGAGTGTGTGTAATCTTCCAGAATAGAGGCTTCTTTTACTAAATCATCGTTGGTGAAATCTGTTCCCATCCAACTCTGGCTCATCATCGAAGGTGGCATTTTGATGTTTCTTTCAATAGAAGGAATCCAGTTCCACACTTCTTTTTTTCGTTTCAGAAACACGACGCCTTTTTCTTTAGCAGGAGCCAAAACCAATATCAAACTCAAATTATTGCCTTTTGTCCATGCTTTTACGCTCATTTCCCGCGACCAGCTCGGGCGTATGGTTTGAATAGTAATGCTGGCAACAGAACTTTTTCCTTTGGCTTTTTCATCTGCTTTTTTTACAATGTCTTTTGCCTCTTGAGAAAAGGCAAAAGGAATAGTTGATAAATGAAAAAATAATAGAAAGAGTATCTTTTTCATGCTATCGGTTTTAATGGTTGCGAAGTATTTATTCGATATAATTACTGCTTTTATAAAAGTGTACGTGATCCCTCAAAGCTTATGGCACTGAGATGAGCTGCGTGATTTTCTAAACAATTTATAATTCAAAAAGCTCTAACAAATTCAAAAGAGCAGGGTAGTGTGTGTGAACTAAAATAAATACAAAAAAGTACTGTTCTCTTTTAGTGGCTTTAAGTATTGGCTAATTCTGTATCATATACTGCAAACCTTTAAAGTTGTCAAATGGTAGGAGGTATAGTGCTAAAAAAAGAATTTTTATTTCTTTCTCAAAGATAATTATTTATCCCTTTATTTAAGGTTAAAACACACTTTTTTTAGGTTAATTCTCTCATTTTAAAATAATTATGTTTTTATAGGATACTTCTATAATTTTTAGATTATGCTATTTCAAAAATTGTCGGTTTGATTCGTAACGAATTTTTTTGAGTAACTAAAAAGGAAAAAAATCTTAAGTTTAATAATCTCACGGATTTTATAATCCGTGAGATTTGTTTTAAAAAGAGTTCAGTTTTCAATTATTTTAAACTTGCTGCGAGCTTGTCGAGAGATTCATTCCAGCTAGCTTTGGTAAGATCAGTCATTTTACCAGATGGGATACCAGCATGTGTAAGCGTCATTTTTGTTTTAGCGTCATGCGCTTCAAATGTCACCGTTACCTGTAATTCTAAAGGGAAACCTTCCATTCCATAATAAGTAGATGGAACTACATTTCCTTTCTCATCTGCAAATGAATCCGTGTAAGTAATTCGTTTCATGGGAACAATTTCGGTAAAGGTACCAGTGCCCCAATAATCCTGACCCTCAGGGGATCTCATGCAGTAGCGATATTTACCCCCAACTTTAAAATCGATTTCACAGAATGGACAAGTAAAATTTTTGGGTCCCCACCACTCCATGAACTTTGTAGGATCTGTCCAGGCGCTCCAAACAACCTCGCGTGGAGCTTCATATTCTCGTACAATTAAAAGTTCTTGTTTGGTAGATGAAGTAGTAATTGTAGTCTGATTTTTTGTTTCCATTTTTTATAGTTTTTTAATTGTTATATTTATAGTATACAGTGTCTATAAAATTAAATAAAATTAATGCAACTGGCTGTTAATTAAATGTTTATGTTAGGATGATGTATGTTGTATAGCTTGTAATTTGATGTTTTTTAACTGGTTATTTCTTTTTTAGTGAAGTACCTTATCCACTTTTTTGAAATTGAAGTTTTTCTTAAGAAGAAAATTTTTAGCTTTAAAAATTGTCAAATGAAAATTGCCAAAAAAGAATTTATTTTTTGTAATTTTAGTATTCTAAATTTAATTGTAAATATATAAAAATCAATGTATTATGAAAAAATTATTTGTAATGATAGCAATGGTGATATACTCTTTAACAGTTGCAGCCCAAGATGAAATGATGAAAATGAAAGACCATGTAATGATGAAAGATGGAAAAATGATGATGGTTAAAGAGGGTAAGAAGATGATGATGGAAGAAAAGATGAAGATGGCAAATGGGGCGGTTGTTTCTCCAAACGGAATGGTAGAAATGAAAGATGGGAAAACCATGATGATGAAAGATGGAGACAAGATGGACATGGGCGGTATGATGATGGCAAAGAAAATGAAAGATCATATAATGATGAAGGAAGGTAAAATGATGATGATGAAAGATGGTAAAACGATGAGGATGGATAAAGATATGATCATGGCAAACGGCTCTGTCGTTTTTCCAAATGGAATGGTAAAAATGAAAGATGGTAAAACCATGATGATGAAAAATGGAGACAAGATGTATATGAGCGGAATGATGAAAGAAAGAAAAATGGAAAAAAAGAGTGATTACTAAAATAGGATTAGAGCGGAGTAATTGGAATTAAGAAGCGGAAATAGATTTCATTTTTTTTTCTCTACGTAACTTCTAGCAAAAGGAGCGATAGAATGGAATAGTTAAAATCACAATTAACGAAACGTTTTGCAACACATAAAAAGAGACAGTCTAATTTTTTTTAGACTGTCTCTTCTAATAAAGAATAAGCTCAGCTAATGTCTTTATAAGACCTCGCTGAAAAATAATTCGTTTACACTGCTTTTCTTTTTAAAATTGCATCAACGGAATACTTACCGCTCCCTAATAAAAATAATGCGCAATAGGAAAGTAGGTACATTAAACCTGGCTCCATTTTTCCCAAATCATCATTAATATGGACAATAAACACAGCAACCGCCATTGTAATAATAAGCGGAATTAACGCCAGTCTGGTCCATAAACCTACTACAAGAAGAAGCGAACACAGAAATTCAGCAAAAACGGTCAAAGCCAATGAAGCCGGGATTCCAATGCCTATTGGGTCACCAAATTCTATAGTGCCGCTTATTAAATTCATCAGTTTTGGAATACCATGACTCAGCATTAGTAAACCAAGAGTTAAACGTAAAATGAGTGAAGCCCAATCCGTTGCATTAGCCGACCAGGATGTAGGAGAAAAGAGTTTTTGAAGCATAATTTTAAGGTTTTTTAATTGTATAGTATTCTTACAAACTTAAGATAATTTCATAAGAATTTGGTTCGTAATATAGATTCTTTACACGGCAGGAGTAAAAAAACGCTTTCTCCAAATGCACTGTCAAATATTACGATACAAATGAAGTTGTCTGAAGGTTTTGAAAAGCTGTCAGATTCTTGATTTTAAGTCTGTTATAGAAAGTAAATAAAATAAATTGTTAATATAAACGTCTGTTTTTAAGCTGTTTAGTTTTTATCTTTGTCTGTGAGTTTTAATTGAAAATAGTTTTTTAAAGCTTTATTCTTGTATGAAGGCTAATAAGTAACTGACTATGGGTGATAATACCATTACTATCGGATTGACGGGGGACGTGATGCTAGGCAGAGGTGTCAGTGAAACGATCAGCAATAAAGGATATGCTTATCCCTGGGGAACTGTGTTGCCGGAATTTAAAAATACGGATATCAATATCATTAATCTGGAAGCCGCACTTACTAATAGTATTAACAAAGTCTTCAAGACCTTTAATTTTAAAGCAACTCCTGACAGAATTAAAACCCTGACTCAAGCCAGTACAACAGTTGCTAACCTCGCCAATAATCATGTATTAGATTTTTCTGAAGAAGGTTTAATCGAAACTATTGAAACCTTAAATGAGGCTGGTATAAAACATATAGGTGCGGGAATGAATGAAGCCGAAGCTGAAAAGCCAGTTATTCTAACGATCAAAAATACCACACTTGGAATATTGGGTTTTACAGATAATGAACGCCGATGGAGGGCCGGTACATCCAGTAGTGGTATTAATTATATTGATATTTCCAATACCGATGACTGTAATAAAGCATTAGCTGCTATAGGAAAATTGCGCAAGGAAACAGATTTGATGATTGTCAGTATTCACTGGGGACCGAATATGAAAGAGTCGCCCGAATGCTATTTTGTTGACTTTGCTCATGCGATGATTGATCAGGGGGCCGACATTATTCATGGCCATAGTGCGCATAATTTTCAAGGTATTCAAGTATACAATGATAAATTGATTCTGTATGATACCGGGGATTTTATTGATGATTATACGGTTGACCCTTATTTAAGAAATGATCATTCCTTTTTCTTTAAGGTTGAAGTTTCAAAACAGAGAATCGAAACGGTAGTGCTTATACCCGTTTTGATTTCAAAATGTCAAGTAAATCTTGCTACAGGCGAAGATTCGAAATGGTGTATCCAGCGTATGCAAGAGTTGTCAGCAAAATTTGGTACTTCAATAAATGATGAAGGAGAAGTTGTATTGTTTTGAAATTACCGACCTATTGAAACGAAGTAGATAGTGGTATTTTTACGCAAAGTACGAGTTTGGGCATCGTAAAATTTAATGCTCAAATTCTAATTTTGAAACCAAAAAATCGTTTTTCCCAATTCTTAATTAAATTTTTAAATTATGTAATTATCTAATTTTCAAATTAACCTATCTTTGCCGTCCCGAACGGTCGGGAGAAAAACGTGTTTATGAAGTTTGATTTATTAAAAAATGATCCGCAGTCAAAAGCCAGAGCGGGAACTGTTACCACTGATCACGGTGTGATTGAAACCCCAATTTTTATGCCTGTTGGTACTGTTGGTTCCGTAAAAGGGGTGCATCAACGAGAATTGAAAGATGATATAAATCCAGATATTATCCTGGGAAATACCTACCATTTATATTTGCGACCACAAACCGAAATCCTCGAGAAGGCGGGTGGTTTGCATAAATTCATGAACTGGGACCGTAATATTTTGACGGATTCCGGTGGTTACCAGGTGTATTCACTTTCGGCTAACCGAAAAATTAAGGAGGAAGGCGTGAAGTTCAAATCGCATATTGACGGTTCGTATCACTTTTTTACGCCAGAAAATGTGATGGAAATTCAGCGTACCATTGGTGCTGATATTATTATGGCTTTTGACGAGTGTACACCGTATCCTTGTGACTATCGCTATGCACAACGCTCAATGCACATGACACACCGCTGGTTAGACCGTTGCATTAAGCATTTGGATACGCAGCCTTTTAAATACGGATACGAACAAACATTTTTTCCAATTATTCAAGGAAGTACGTACAAAGATTTACGAAGACAATCGGCAGAATATATTGCCAATTCCGGTCAGCAGGGAAATGCCATCGGTGGACTTTCTGTTGGGGAACCAGCAGAAGAAATGTATGCAATGACGGAAGTGGTTTGCGAAATTTTGCCCGAAGATAAACCGCGTTACCTGATGGGTGTGGGAACTCCAATAAATATTCTCGAAAATATTGCTCTTGGAATCGATATGTTTGACTGTGTGATGCCTACTCGTAACGCCAGAAATGGGATGTTGTTTACTGCTAACGGTTCAATAAACATAAAAAATAAAAAGTGGGAAGACGACTTTTCTCCAATTGACGAAATGGGAATCACCTACGTTGATACGGAATATACAAAAGCGTATTTGCGCCACCTTTTTGCTGCCAACGAATACTTAGGAAAACAAATTGCTACAATCCATAATCTTGGTTTTTACATGTGGTTGGTTCGTGAGGCGAGAAAACATATCTTAGCGGGCGATTTTAGACCTTGGAAAGAAATGATGGTAAAGAATATGAATCAACGTTTGTAAATTCAGTGATTGGTTTATTCGGTTAATATTTTAATCGAGTAAACGACTAACCATTTTAGCGAATAACCAATAACCGAATAAATCTTTATGCTAACAATAATAGACAAATACATCCTAAAAAGATATTTAGCCACTTTTGCGGTTATGTTGTTGATGTTTATACCTATTGGAATTATTATCGATGTTTCGGAGAAGATTAATAAAATGATAGAGAACAAAGTTCCATTTTTGGAAATTGCTACCTATTATTATAATTTCACGATTTATTTTGCCAATTCCTTATTCCCTATTTTTTTATTTTTATCCATTATTTGGTTTACTTCAAAACTAGCCAATAACACAGAGATTATTGCCATTTTAAGTTCGGGGATTTCTTTTACCCGATTCTTAAGACCATACATTATTGGGGCTTCCATTATTTCTGTTTTTGTTTTGTTGATGGGATTCTTTGTTGTTCCAGCAGCCAGCGAAGGTTTTAATAACTTTAGGTATACGTATCTTAAGACTGGTGGAAAAGAGGCTATGCGGGGAGATAACACGGATGTGTACCGACAAATTAGCGATAGTGAATTCATCTATGTGAACAGTTTTAATGCTTTGTCGAAGGTTGCTTTTAATTTTTCACTGGAAAAATTCAATAAAGAGAAATTAGAGTATAAAATAACGGCAAGCAGAATCAAATGGAATCCGAAGGATAAAACCTATACAATGTTTGATTATACCAAAAGGACAGTAGGTGAATTTGGTGATAAAATAGAAAAAGCACCGCAAAAAAATGCTCGTTTTAAGTTTGATTTAGAAGATTTAACGCCCGTGGTTTATATTGCGGAAACATTGAATTTGAATAAACTGATTACGTTTATTGAAAAGGAAAAAAAACGAGGTTCCTCTAATATAAATGTGTATTTAGTGGTGCTGTATAAAAAATTTAGCGTTCCGGTTTCAGCTTTTATTCTTACTATTATTGCTGTTTCAGTTTCATCAATGAAACGAAGAGGCGGAATGGGAGTCAACCTGGCTATCGGAATTGCTTTAGCTTTTGCCTTTGTCTTTTTTGATAAAATTTTTGGCGTACTGGCCGAAAAATCAAGTATTCCTCCCATGCTGGCAGTTTGGTTGCCCAACGTTGCTTTTGGGGTATTAGCCGTTTATTTATTACGAAATGCAAAACGATAAATTAAAGAGTTACCTAAACCTGCACCTCATTGTTTTTATTTGGGGTTTTACTGCTATTTTAGGGGCCCTAATCACCATAACGGCAGATGCTTTGGTATGGTACCGCATGTTTTTTGCAAGTGTTTTTTTATCCTTGTTTATTGTATTCAAAAACAAATCGTTTAGGATCCCCATACACTCCTTTTTCAAATTGATTTTTGTCGGCTTATTGATTGCGCTGCACTGGATTACTTTTTTCAAGGCAATTCATGTTTCTAACGTTTCTATTACGCTTTCGGTTTTCTCTTTAGGTGCTTTTTTTGCATCGGTACTGGAACCTATTTTTTACGGCAGGAAAGTACTTTGGTATGAAGTTTTTTTCGGACTTGTTATCATCGCGGGACTTGCATTGATTATGAAAGTTGAGGTGAATTATTTAGAGGGCATGTTGTATGCTTTGGCATCCATAATATTAGGAGTTTTGTTTACGCTGATGAACGGGAAATTGATAGAAAGCCACGATCCTTCCGTGATATCATTTTATGAATTCATGGCAGGTCTGTTCTTTATTACTGTTTACTTCTTATTTCAGCAAAAATTCACGTTGAATTTCTTTATTCTGACATTGAATAATTGGGTTTTAATTTTGATTTTGGCTTCTATTTGCACCGCTTATGCCTTTACCGCTTCAGTGAAAGTTATGCAAAAACTCACGCCTTATACCGTAATGCTAACCACTAATCTGGAACCGGTTTACGGGATAGTTTTGGCCTATTTTATCCTTGGCGGAAAGGAAAAAATGAGCTTTGAATTCTATATAGGGGCCGTGATAATTGTAATCACAGTAATTCTAAACGGTGTAATTAAACACTATCAAAAAGACAAAATAGAATAACTTACGCAAAGTTTGATCAAGCAAACTTTTACACATAAATATTAAATTTACCTTTTTGAACGATTTAAAATTTTATCTTTGTCGTTCCAAATAAAAACAAAACGCAGAAATCCTATGGAATATTTAGATTTTGAGCTTCCAATAAAAGAACTAGAAGATCAGTTAGATAAATGTCTTGTTATTGGTCAGGAATCAGATGTTGATGTGACGAATACTTGTAAACAAATCAACAAGAAATTAGAAGAGACCAAAAGACATATTTATAAAAATTTGACTGCTTGGCAACGTGTACAATTATCAAGACATCCCAGTCGTCCTTATACTATGGATCATGTACGTGCTTTATGTGGTGATACGTTCTTAGAACTTTTTGGCGACAGAGGTTTTAAAGATGACAAAGCCATGATTGGTGGTTTAGGAAAAATTGATGGACAATCTTTCATGATTGTTGGGCAACAAAAGGGATTTAATACTAAAACACGTCAGTTTCGTAATTTCGGAATGCCAAATCCTGAAGGATATAGAAAAGCATTGCGATTGATGAAAATGGCAGAGAAATTCGATATTCCGGTATTGACCTTAATAGATACTCCGGGTGCTTATCCAGGACTTGAAGCGGAAGAACGCGGACAAGGAGAAGCTATTGCCAGAAATATATTTGAAATGATTCGTCTAAAAGTGCCAATTATTACTGTAATTGTTGGTGAAGGAGCTTCCGGTGGAGCATTGGGAATAGGCGTTGGTGATAAAGTATATATGATGGAAAACACTTGGTATTCTGTTATTTCTCCGGAATCATGCTCTTCTATTCTATGGAAAAGCTGGGAATACAAAGAGCAAGCTGCCGAAGCATTGAAATTGACTTCTGCAGACATGAAAAAACAAAAATTAGTTGATGATATTATCCCTGAACCATTAGGAGGAGCACACTACGATAGAGAGACGGCTTTCAAAACAGTGGAGCAATATATTATGAAAGGTTTTAATGAATTGAAAGACTTATCAACAGAACAATTAGTTGCGCAAAGAATGGAGAAATACAGTAAGATGGGTGAATATAAAGAGTAAAATCTTACAAAATAACATTTAATCCGAAGCCTTACAGTTTCGGATTTTTTTATGGTTATAAACAAAAAATAGTTACTTATGAACAATTATTTGTAACAACTCAATGGCAATGTTTTTTTAATTTTTGTTACTTTCGCTGTATGGAAAACTTCAGAAATATTAATCCTGTGAAGGTTGATAAAACTACTATAATAAGCCTTGAAAAAGGAAAATTACAACCGCAGGTTCTCGATTTAGAAGAGGCAGTGCTTGGTGCCATGATGATTGATAAAAAAGGGGTAGATGATGTAATTGATATTTTACAGCCCGATGCTTTTTATAAAGATGCCCATAAACACATTTTTGAGGCAATCGTTCAACTGTTTACAGAAACGCAGCCTATCGACTTATTAACCGTTTCTGCCCAACTTAAGAAAAATGCAAAATTAGAGTTGGCAGGAGGAGATTTTTACTTAATTCAGCTTACACAAAAAATATCCTCTTCTGCACACATTGAATTTCATTCCAGGATTATCCTTCAGAAATTTATTCAACGCAGTTTGATTCGTATATCTACTGAAATTATTGAAGAGTCTTACGATGAAACGACGGATGTTTTTGATTTATTAGATAGAGCTGAATCCAAATTATATGAAGTGACGCAAGGGAACATCAAACGAAGTTCCGAGACTGCACAAAGTTTAGTATTGCAGGCCAAAAAAAGGATCGAAGAAATTGCAGGTCAGGAAGGATTGAGTGGTGTAGCTACTGGTTTTGATAAATTAGATAAGATTACCTCTGGCTGGCAACCAAGTGATTTAATTATTATAGCTGCAAGGCCAGCAATGGGTAAGACTGCATTTGTATTATCGATGGCCAGAAATATGGCTATTGATTTCGGAATGCCAGTTGCCCTATTTTCCCTGGAGATGGCCTCGGTTCAGTTAATCACTCGTTTGATCTCAAGCGAAACAGGGTTGTCGTCCGAGAAATTACGTACCGGAAAACTGGAAAAACACGAATGGGAACAATTGAGTACGAAAGTTAAAAATTTAGAAAAAGCGCCATTGTATATTGATGATACGCCTTCACTCTCTATTTTTGATTTAAGAGCAAAAGCGAGACGTTTGGTTTCGCAACATGGAATACGAATTATTATCGTTGATTACTTGCAACTAATGACTGCCGGTGGGAACGGAAAAGGAGGAGGAAATAGAGAACAGGAGATTTCTACGATTTCTAGAAATTTAAAAGCATTGGCAAAGGAATTAAACGTTCCGGTAATTGCCCTTTCTCAATTGTCCCGTGCCGTGGAAACGCGTGGTTCCAGTAAAAGACCATTGTTGTCCGATTTACGTGAATCGGGAGCGATTGAACAAGATGCTGATATTGTATCTTTTCTATACCGCCCCGAATATTACAAAATTGACGAATGGGATGATGACGAAGCCTCACCAACAGCAGGTCAGGCGGAAATAATGATAGCCAAACACCGTAATGGTAGTATAGAGAATGTTCGGTTGAAGTTTATTGGACATCTTGGGAAATTTGATAACCTGGAAGATTTTAGCGGTGGTTACGATGATTTACCGTCAAGTATGAATCAGGATGATAATCCTTTTATTACCAAAAACCTGCCATCAGCCAATGAAGCTTTTGGAAGTAATCTGAATGATCCTGATGATGACAGTGATGTTCCTTTTTAGAAGATAAAGCAGTCTTAATACTGTTTATTACTATAAGTAAAGCCTAAATTGAGTTATTGATTTAGGCTTTTTATTTTAGGTACGTGTGTTGGTTTTGTTAAAACAATATAAAATAGTATTTTAGCTACTAATTTTTAAACTTAAGATATAACTAAAATTCAAAATCGATGTCACAAGAAACTACTCGAGAAGAACAAGTTCAAGGAAAAATAAATGCCATTCCATTAAAAACAGCACAAAAATGGGCTAAACGTTGGTCTAAAGAAGAAGGGGATTACAACAAACACCATCATGTAAATGCTTTTTTAATTCCTAAAGTAGATTTACTGGAAGTATTAAAAGAAGAAGTTGATGCAGTAAGGGCGTACATAGGGATCGACGATGAAGGATTAGAAAAATTAATGATCGTAGGTACTAAATATGATCCCGCTACAGGTATTTATGTGGATATGATTAGTGAGGGAGTTGGAATTACTGCAGCTGCGGACGATGATATATATGATTTTACGTCACCTTGTCCTCCAAATGGTGATCCAAACAGCCCATTAAATTTTTAGAGAATAAATGCATTATACACTCATAAATAGTGGAATTTTATTCCTGTTATTCAATTTAATAATTTTTATAAAGGAATTTTCAAATAAAGGAAAAGCGTATCGCGTTTTTACCTATTATTTAGGGGTGGTTTTTTGTATCCAGCTAGGATCTAATATTATGATGCGGTTTCTGATTAACAACATCTATCTATCCCATTTTTATTTTATTGGTCAGTTTGTTTTGTTAAGTCTTTTTTATCTGGCGATTTTTAAAGAAAATTTTCAAAAGAAGATTGTCAAATTAGGTATGATTTGTGGGTTATTGACTTTAGCAATCCAATATGGACTGGATTCTAATTTGTTTTACAAGTTCAATTTATTTGAAATATTCGTTACCTCTTTTCTATTAATTGTCTTTGCCACGATTCATTTTTATAATCTGCTGAATGAAAAAAAAGAATTTTACTATATTAATATGGGTATCCTTTTATATTTATTTGGGAGTACCATCTTATTTTTAGTAGGCAATTTAACAACGACTTTAAGTCCAGAGATGAGTTTATTAACATGGACAGTAAATGCGTTTTTATACATCGTTTTTCAATTTTTTATTTTTTTAGAATGGAAAAAAAGTTTTTCTAAAAAGGCAATAAACACAGTTGTATGAAAGTAAACACACTGCAGGAAAATGAGATAATTGAAATTGTCATTTATAGCTGTATCGCTTTTGTTTTAATGGGATTAGTTTTGATATTGTTTTTTTATTTTTCAAGAAAGAAAATAATTCAGAAAGAATTAGAAAAAAAAGATTTGGAAATTCAATATCAGAAAGAGTTGCTGAATGCTGTGATTTTTACGCAGGAGGAAGAGCGCAAACGTATTGCCCAAGATTTGCACGATGACATTAGTTCTAAGCTTAATGTTGTTTCCCTGAACAGCCATTTACTAATCACACCTAATTTATCCAAAAATGAAATTGCTGAGATAACCGAAAACATTATCAATCTTACCGGCAAAACGCTGGATAGTGCCAGGAAAATTGCTCATGGTCTATTACCTCCGGTATTGGATAAATTTGGACTTCATGCAGGAATCGAAGAATTGTGTCTGGAGTACAACAGCAGTAAAGCTGTTGTTATAAATTACGTGAATGATGTTCAATTTGATGCTAGCCAAAATGACAGAAATTTGCATGTTTTTAGGATTTTACAAGAATTGATTAATAATTCCATGCGTCACGGTAAAGCATCAATTATCTCCATTTTTTTTGAAGAGAAGAAGGGACTGAAAAGTTGCCATTATAGTGATAACGGAATTGGCTTTGACATGAAAAATGATAAAAATAAAAAAGGTCTTGGAATGAAAAATATAGAAAGTAGAGTCTCTTTTTTAAATGGTACTATTTCGGTTGATTCGGGCTTAGAAAAAGGAATTAAGGTAATTTTTAATTTTTAGATTATGGAGAATCGTATTAAGATAATTCTGGTGGATGATGAAATTCTTTTTAGGAAAGGAATTTCTTTTTTATTAGCACGTGAAAAAAATATGGAGATTATTTTTGAGGCTTCAAATGGGGATGAATTAATTACATTCCTTAACAGCAATAAAAATCATCCTGATATTATCATTATGGATTTGAAAATGCCGGTAATAAATGGAGTTGAAGCTACTAAGATTATCCATGAAGAATTTCCGGAACTAAAAATTATAGCGCTTACAAGTTATGATTCTAAATCTTTTGTTGCTAATATGATAGATGTAGGTGCTGTTTCATACCTGATAAAAAACGCTACACCTCAAGAATTGCTGACGACAATAAATGAAGTTGCCACAAAAGGATTTTATTATACGGATTATGTGATGCAAATTATTCAGGACAATCTATTGACGAACAAAAAAACGAAAAGTAATTTTGATACCAAATTTCTTAGTTCGCGAGAATTAGAAGTCCTTAAACTCATTTGTTCCCAAAAAAGCACAGTTGAAATTGCAGAAAAACTTTTTATTAGTCCAAGAACTGTAGAAGGACACAGAAATAATTTATTATTGAAAACGGAATCCAAAAATATAGCGGGTCTTGTGGTTTACGCTGTTCAGAATGATATATTAATGTTTGATTTTTAATTTGTATCCGGATCTTAAAGATTAGGAGGCAGTCAGAATGTTCTGCATTCTTTTCGGATTTTTGAATTTGAGGGTATACGCTTTTAAGTCTTTTTTGAAAATAGTTTCCAATAATTTCTTAATTGATTTTTTTCCTCCAAAATCCCGCAAATAAGTTTCTATAAATTTAGATACCCTGATTCTTTTAAATTCATCGTCAAATTCGGTTTCAGATGTGATAAAATCTTTAGTAACTATAGTAAGTTGTTTATCTATTTTTTCACAATCATAATGATCAATAGGGCAATCTTGTAAACTACCACTTCGTAATGCAAAATGGATTCTATAATCGATTTCACTTACGGCTAACGTTTTTATATGTGTGGAATAAAACGGGTTCGTAATATACCCAAAACCGATTTTAAATTTGCACTTCCTTAAAATGCCATGCTCAATATCATTTAATGAAAATACAAAGCCTGCAATGTTGATTCTTTTTAGGCTGAAAATGGTTTTATACACGGTAGCATCTTTTGAAATAATCAGGTAATAAGCGTGGTAAATATTAATCCAAAATGTTTTTTTCAAATCGTCAGTATCCAGACTCGTTATAAGTTTTGCCCGTTGGATATAAAAAAGTTGTCTTCTAAGGACTGTCGTATCTTTTTCTGATTTTGCAATCGATAAAATGTCTTTTGATAAAGAGGTGTAATAGTTTTTCACAATAAGTGCGTTTTATATTTTTTTGACTTCTATCGCATATTAACTAAAAAAGAACTGATAACATAAGGTGTAAAAAGTTAGAATCAGGAGTACTAATATACATATCCCAATTTTTTTTAATAGATTTTTTATATTAAACGGTTCATTGTTTTCGTTCGAAGTCCGTACTATATTTTTCATTTTGATCAATTAATGTATCTCTGCGAATTTATAAAGAAGCAGTAGTTTGACTATGCGTATTTTTACGTGTTTATTCCTAAAGTGATGTTGTTCCTGATTTAAACGTTAAATTTTAATCATTTAAATCCGTTACTTTCTATCTTTGATGTATAAAAATTAGTAAACAATGTCCAAACGATTCTTATTTATTCTTATTTATCTGTTTTCAATAAGTGTAAAAGCCTCTTTTATTTTATTGCCAATGGATGAAACTACACAGCAAAATCATCTGAAGGCGTATGGAATCACCTATTGGTGTTTGGACAAAAATTACAAAGCCAGTTGGTTGCTGAATTATAGAGGTGGATCTTTTTTATTGCCTGATGCGGAAGAAATACGCAAAGAGTGTCAGATTCGAGGCGTGAGTTTTGAGATCCTTTCGGATAGTGAAGAAGCTAAAATTCTAGATGAAATTTCAAGTCCATCTCAAAATATGGAAACGGTGATACTTGAAAAAGCGCCAAAAGTTGCTGTCTATACCCCAAAAGGGAAACAGCCTTGGGACGATGCTGTGACGCTGGTTTTAACATATGCCGAAATTCCTTTTACGCCAATTTACGATGAAGAGGTTTTAAGTGACCAATTAGTACTTTACGATTGGCTGCATTTGCATCATGAAGATTTTACGGGTCATCACGGAAAATTTTACGGCGCCTACAAAAATGTACCTTGGTATATTGAACAAAAGAAAGATGCCGAAGCATTAGCAACCAAATTAGGGTATTCGAAAGTATCGCAAGAAAAGGGAGCGGTGGTAAAAAAAATAAGGGACTTTGTTATTGGCGGTGGATTTATGTTTGCGATGTGCTCCGCAACAGATAGTTTTGATATTGCTTTAGCGGCCGATGGGGTTGATATTTGTGAAGCTATGTTTGATGGAGATGCGAGTGATTCTAATTACCAATCCAAAATGAATTATAGCAATTCCTTTGCTTTCAAAGATTTTATTTTGGAGAGAAGACCAGAGCAATATGAATTTTCAGATATTGATTTGACTTCGAGTAGGAGAATCCCTATGGAGAAAGATTATTTTACTTTAATGGAATTTTCAGCAAAATGGGATCCAATTCCGAGTATGCTTTGTCAAAACCACACACAACTCGTAAAAGGATTCATGGGACAAACCACTTCTTTCGATGGTTTATTAGTAAAATCAAATGTTCTGGTCATGGGAAACTGTGAACTTAATGGTGAAGCGCGTTATATTCACGGTGAAAAAGGCAAAGGAATGTTCACTTATTATGGAGGACATGATCCCGAAGATTACCAGCACCAAGTGGGAGATCCACCAACAGTTCTGGATTTGCATCCCAATTCACCTGGCTATCGCTTGATTTTGAATAATGTGTTGTTTCCTGCAGCGAAGAAGAAGAAACAAAAGACGTAATCATAAAGGTTTTAAAATTAATATTTCATTAAATTCTAAGATGAACTACAAGGACATTTTACAGGAGATTTATAAAGAATCAAAAATACTTCCTAGTATTGGAAATGTATCTGACTCAATACCGGAATTATCAAAAGTAAATCCCGATAAATTTGGCATTCATTTGACAACAATCGACGGGCAGGATTTTGGAGTTGGAGATTGTAGTGAAAGATTTTCTATTCAGAGTGTGTCCAAAGTGTTGACCGTAGCGTTGACCTTTTCTTTTTTGGATGAGAAAATTTGGGAGCGTGTAGGAGTGGAACCCTCCGGGAGTGCTTTCAATTCGTTAGTGCAGTTGGAATATGAAAAGGGGATTCCGCGTAATCCCTTTATTAATGCAGGTGCAATAGTTATTGCAGACATGCTTGTAACGCATTTGAAAAACCCAAAGCAGGATTTTTTGGATTTTATACGATTGATTTCTGGAAGTTCAACGATTGATTTTAATTTAAAAGTAGCGCAATCGGAGAAAGAAGCTCGTTTTAGGAATGCTGCATTAGCCAATTTTTTAAAGTCATTTGGTAATATTGATAATGATGTAGAAACTGTTTTGGATTTTTATTTCCATCAATGTTCAGTGGAAATGACATGCAAAGAACTCGCACATTCTTTTTTCTTTTTAGCCAATGAAGGAAAAAGTCAGACAGGAAAACAAATTTTATCCAGAAGGCAGGTCAAACGTTTAAATGCATTGATGCAGACTTGCGGCTTTTATGATGAGTCGGGAGAATTTACTTATAGAGTTGGTTTGCCAGGCAAAAGTGGTATTGGCGGCGGTATTGTGGCTTTATATCCGAAAAACTTTGTGGTAGCCACTTGGAATCCAAGACTTAACGAAAAGGGAAATTCGGAATTAGGAATGTATGCTTTGGAATCATTGACAACTAAAACTGGAATGTCTATTTTTTAAAAAACAAAAAGCCAATCTCAAACGGATTGGCTTTTTGTTGGTCTAATTAGGATAGTGTCTCTTTAAGCTTAGTTTTCTACCGTTTGTAGAACTAAAGGCTGCCATGTTCGTTTTCTTTATCCAGGTATTCTTGTACAATATCGATAGCATTAGTAACCACATCACTCAACGCCGTAATAAAACTTCCTTCTTCAGCACAATTTATAGCATGTTTTATTGCCTCCGTTTCTTTAGGAATAATTTCATAAGTTACCGTTTTGCCTGAATTTTTAATTCCTTCAAGAATCAAGTCAATAATTTCGTCCTCGGTTCTTCCTCTTAAGTATTTTTCTTGTCGAATGATAATATGGTCAAACATTCTGGCAGCTATTGAAGCACATTCTTTGATGTCTTCATCGCGACGATCACCAACACCGGCGATAATTCCAATTTTCTTGGTAGCATCAACGCTTTGTAAATATTCTTCAACTCCTTTGTATCCTGATGCATTGTGAGCAAAATCAATCAGTACTTTGAATTTTTTAAACTCAAAAATATTCATACGACCCGGAGTTTGTGCCGCACTTGGAATAAAAGTCTGTAAAGACAAACTAATATCTTCTGTTTTAAATCCCCATAAATAACTCGCTAAAGTTGCTGCAAGTACATTGGCAATCATAAATTTTGCTTTTCCACCCATTGTTAAAGGGACATGAGTGGCGCGCTCGATTCGGATTTTCCATTCGCCTTTTTTGATGGTAATATAACCATTTTCATAAACGGCGACGGTTTTTCCCTCAGCACAAAGTTTTTTGATAAAATCGCCATCTTCACTCAAACTAAAATAAGCGACATTACAATTCAAGTCTTTTCCTAATTTCACACAGTGTTCATCATCACCATTCAAAACAGCCCAACCGTCTTTCTTGATGCTTTTTACAACTGTGGCTTTTACTCTGGCCAGGTCATCAAGGGTATGAATGTCACTTAAACCCAAATGATCTTCCTGGATATTAGTAATGATTCCTATATCGCAACGGCTAAAACCCAAACCAGAACGAAGTATTCCTCCTCGAGCAGTTTCTAAAACTGCGAATTCCACTGTTGGATCTCTCAAAATATATTCAGCACTGATAGGTCCGGTAGTATCACCTTTTTCCATCATATGATTTTGAATATAAATCCCATCCGATGTAGTGAATCCAACTTTGAACCCATTATTTTTTACAATGTGTGCCAAAAGTCGGGTAGTGGTCGTTTTGCCATTAGTTCCAGTGACAGCAATTATAGGAATACGAAACGATTTCCCCGGAGGATATAACATGTCAATAACTGGTGAGGCTACATTTCTGGGTAATCCTTCAGAAGGAGCAAGGTGCATTCTAAAACCTGGAGCCGCATTCACTTCCAGTATTACGCCGCCATTTTCTTTTAATGGTTGCGTTAAATTCTCCGCCATGATATCGACACCGCAAATGTCTAATCCAATTACTCTTGAAATTCTTTCCGCAAGAAAGATGTTTTCTGGGTGCATCATATCGGTAACATCTACAGAAGTTCCACCAGTACTTAAATTTGCAGTAGATTTTAGAAATACAATTTCACCACTTCTCGGAATGGTTTCTAATGTATAGCCTAGTTTTTCCAATAAGTCTTCTGTATCTCTGTCGACATCTATTTGGGTTAGCACATTTTCATGTCCATAACCTCTTCTAGGATCCAGATTGGTTATGTCGATTAATTGCTGAATGGTATCAGTTGCATTTCCTATTACGTGAGCAGGAACCCGTTTTGCAGCAGCAACTAATTTATTATCAATTACTAATATTCTAAAGTCAAAACCAGTAATGAATTTCTCAACGATGACTCGCTTGCCATATTCTTGTGCGAAAGCTAAACCTGAAACGGCGTCTTCCCATTTGGTGACATTAATAGAAGCACCTTTTCCATGATTTCCCCCCAAAGGTTTCAGCACTATAGGGTATCCAATTTTTTTAATGGTTTCGGCAAGACTCTCTTCGTCAACACAAATGCTTCCACTGGCAACAGGAATCGATGCCATATCCAACATTTTTTTTGTTTGCTCCTTATTACAGGCAATATCTACAGCAATACTGCTGGTTTTGCAGGTAATAGTTGCCTGAAAACGCATTTGATTGATACCGTATCCTAGCTGAACTAGGGAATTCGTCCCGAGTCGTATCCATGGAATATTTCTGGAAACAGCTTCTTCTACAATACTTCCGGTGCTCGGCCCTAGTCTAACACGCTCCCGTATTTCACGCATTTTCTGTAAGTCGGCATTTAAGTCGTAATCCGTTCCGGCGATTAATGCTTCAGCTATTGCAACAGATGATTCTGCAGCAAAAAGACCAACATTTTCTTCGGTATAACTAAATACTACATTATAAGTTCCTGGAGTTTTGGTTTCTCTAGTTCTTCCAAATCCTGTTTCCATTCCTGCCAAAGACTGAATTTCCAGTGCAATATGTTCAATCACATGCCCCATCCAGGTTCCGCGGTCTACTCTGGAAAAAAATCCTCCACGACAACCTTCAGAACAGCGGTGCTCAATCATTGAAGGAAACATAGCTTCAATTCGTTCTCTAAATCCTTCAATTTTATTAGTAGGAAATTGTTCCATTTCCTCCAAATCCAATCGCATTTGAATTAATTTTTTTCTTTGGATACTCCAAATATTTGGTCCGCGTAGGGCCTGTACTTTAATTATTTTCATAAAACGGAAATGTTATTTTTGAACTAAAAAATGGATATGTAATGAGTTGATTTTAAATATGATATGTTCTAACTTTAAAAAAAAGATTGTTTTAGGTAGTGTTTTTTTAGAAAAAGTATCGAATGCAACTAATGTAGTTTTTTAAAAATAGGAATCAAAATTTATTTTCTTAAAAATAAACAAGAATTATTCAGTTTGTTATAATTTAAAAAAAACGGCTGTGGCAATGTCTTTTTTTATCTTTTTGGTTATTTTTACAAAATGAATATACAAGGAAAACTAATAATAATAGGAGGTGCAGTAGATAAAGGAAGTTTTACTGAAACGGAGTTGGATAAAAATGCTACTAGCAATCTAAACTTTTTTGAAACTGGAATTTTAAAAAGGATATTAAACGAATCAAAACACAAAGAGAATTCTCGAATAGAAATTATTACAACGGCTTCCGTAATTCCAAAAGAAATAGGACCTGAGTACGTTAAAGCATTTGAACATTTGAATGCCAAAAATGTAGATATACTTACTATCGAAAGACGCGAACAAGCTGCCGATTCGGCTGTTTTGGAACGACTGAAAGCAGCAGATATTGTTATGTTTACCGGAGGAGATCAATTGCGATTGACCTCCATTCTTGGCGGAACACCATTTCACGATATTTTATTGGATAAATACCATAATGAAGAATTTATTTATGCAGGTACTTCTGCTGGAGCTGCTGCAGCTTCTAATAATATGATTTATCAGGGTAGCAGTTCTGAAGCCTTGTTGAAAGGGGAAGTGAAAATTTCTAGCGGATTGGGTTTGATTGATGGCGTTATTATCGATACGCATTTTGTACAGCGTGGTAGAATTGGAAGACTTTTTCAAGCTGTTGTTGGGAATCCAAGAGTGCTGGGAATAGGACTTGGAGAAGATACGGGAGTATTGATAACCAATAATAAAGAAATGGAAGCGATAGGTTCCGGATTGGTTATTTTGGTTGATGGTCGCGAAATTAAAGACACCAATTTGACTAAAGTAGAATTAGGCCAACCGATATCGATCTCTCATTTGGTAACGCATGTCATGAGTAAATTTGATACCTACAATCTGGAAACGCATTTGATGCATATACAATCTTCACATTACTTGTAAATAAGATAGCTGTTTTCAATTTCAGATCTGGTTAACAATAAACCTGCAACTTATAAATTATGAAACTAATCATACATGGTGGTTTTTTCTCTGAATCATCTACCAATCACGAAACAAAAGTTGCCAAGCAAACTGCTCTTGAACAAATCGTAATAAAATCCTATGAATTTTTAAACACACACACAGCTTTAGAAACTGTTGTTTATGCTGTTTCTCTTTTGGAAGATGACGAATTGTTTAATGCAGGGATTGGTTCCCAAATACAAAGTGACGGAAAAATCAGAATGAGTGCTGCGCTTATGGATGGCGAAACTCAAAAAATGAGTGGTGTTATCAATATTGAAGAAGTACGGAATCCCGTTCAGGTTGCCCAAATGCTGATGCAATATGACGACAGGGTTTTGGGCGGAAGTGGAGCAACTAATTTTGCCCGACAACATGGTTTTGAATCTTTTTCAACTGAAATACCACAGCGAAGAGCTGAATTTGAGGCAAAAAGGATAGCAATGGGGACAGGTACAGTAGGTTGTGTGGCTTTAGACCAAAACGGAAAAATTGCTGTAGCCACTTCTACAGGTGGTAAGGGATTTGAGATTCCAGGACGTATTTCTGATTCTGCAACAGTTGCGGGCAATTACGCTAATGCGTTTTGCGGCGTGAGTTTAACAGGAGTGGGTGAGGATATTGTGAGTAATGCAACTGCTGCCAAAATTGTCACTAGGGTTACCGATGGATTTACACTGCAGGATGCTTTTGCTAAGACTTTTAATGAATTGAAACCCTATGATGGTTTTGCAGGAGCAATTGCCATTGATAATCAAGGAAATATGTTTCATCAGGATTCGCATCCCAGTATGGTTTTTGCGAGTTTTGACGGAGATAATTTTAAAGTTTTCGATTAGAAGTTCTAAATTATAGATTAAAGAGATTAAAATTGATGTTGTATTTTTAACTAAAAAACAATTCAGATTGGCTAAACTTCCTAAGAAAATATTCGCCCGACAAAATGCGATTACTGCTGATTTTTAAAGGAATTGGATAGCTATTTATTGGATATTACCGAAGGTCGTACCATTGAAATGGGGTCAGGTGTTTTTTTATTGGATGTTTAATTCAAAGAAAATTCAAACCAAATTGGAATATGATCTGATACTATTCTGGCTTGTTTTAATGAATTAAAGTTTTTATAAAAGGGAATAATACCAGCGTTTATGCTGTTAATTTTTGAGGTTTTGAAATACATATTGTCGAATTCTGAAGCAAGACATATATCCTTTTTACATTCTTGTTTCAGCGAGGTTTTTTGGTCAACCAAAATAGACTGATACCCCATTTTCTTCAAGGGATTAAAAACGGTATGCGATTGCGGACAATTGAAATCACCAGTAAAAATTAAATTCAAAGTAGGATATTCATCCGGTAAAAATTTAAAATATTTGATTTCTGTTTCTGGCTGTCTTTTTTTAGTTATTGCATGAAAATTAACCACCGTGAATTGTTTGTTTTCATATTGAAATGTACAGAAATAGGGCTCCCTGTCGATCTCTAAATGATATTTTTGTTCGAGCCAGGCTCTACCGATTTTCTTTAACTTAGCGGTTTTCCAGATAAAAGCGTATCGCTCGGTTTTATAGGCACTGCTACTGGTTGGATCACTAATCACATAATCCCATTTGGCTCCTTTGCGATTGAGTTCATCCGCAAGTTTTGCTACTGCCTGTGCTCCTCCATATCCCGCAACAACTTCCTGAATAGCAATAATATCATAGTCTTTTAGCGAATTTGCTATGTAGTTAATCGTTTCTTCAGATTTTGATTTACCAAAGTTTTCCAGATTCCAGGAAAGGAGTTTAGTTTGGGAGAAAGCAATGGAAGAAATAAAAAGAAGCAGTAGGGAAAGGAAGGGTTTCAATTTGTTTTATTTAGGTAAATACTAATAATGTTCTCCCATATAAAAAGTAGAGTGCTTCAAAGTTAGGATAATTTAAAGGGAGTTTAAGTCTCAAAATTTATTTTTAGTTTTACTCTTTTGAGGCTATTTATATACGATACGTTCTTATTTGATGCCAAAGTAAAGTTTGAAAATCGTTTAATTTTTGGAGTACAGTTTTTTGAAAGTGGTGTTATAGTGAAAACTCAAGTAAAACTTCATTACTGTTTTTTATTTTATAGTTGTAAAGCCCTTTTCGAACATCATTTACTAGATCTATTGTTTCATGTTTTGATTTTGCAGGTACTTGTTTTTCAAAAGTATCTCCGTTTTTTAAACGTATTTTAAGCCCATAACTTTTAAAATCATTCATTTTCAAAACTATTGCAATAACTATTAAGAAAGCGATAAGTAGTATTATGTCAGTTTGTAGATAGAAGTATGAAAATGCTGCGATACCCATTGACAATAAAATAATTGAAAGTTCGTAAATCGTTTTTATTTTCTTTACCGTAATATAAATTTCATCTAGTTCAGAAAATAAGATTTCTTTTTTTGGTTTTGATTTATAATCTAATATTAGGCCATTTTTAACTAGAGTTATTTTTTTGAAGTTAGTATTAAAAATCATAATTGTATTTTTTTATTCTAATTGGATTAAGGTTGTTTTGTGTGTTTTTGTCGAGCTTGGTTTTCGACACGCTATTTTTTTCTTTTTTTCCAAATCTCATACACTAAATAAATGATACACACGGCTCCCACAAACATTCCGGCTATTTGTATTGAAAATAATAGATTAAAAGTTAGAAAAAATGAAGGTATCATGGATTAGGCTTTTTTGATTGACTCCAAAATTACCTTCAATTTGAATCACTTCCTTGCGGGAAACCTCATTTGGATTGAAAATAGTAAAAAAATTCCTTCAACACAAAAGCATGTTGGATTTGTGGATTTGAAATAGTAGCCACAATAAAACGGCATCCTCACAGGAAACCTTAAAGCAGGAAGTAACAATAAACTTAAAACATAGTTTGTATCAAATTCTTACGCACGAATAATAAAGTAACGGATTATTTATATTTTAATCCAGTTGCTCGCAATCCAGTCTAATAATTCTTCGCGGTAAACCTGATGTTCTAAAATGGAGTGTTGTAAAAAGCTTTCTACTTTTTGAAAACTTGCTTTTGTTTGAGGGACTTTATATTTTGCTAAAAACTGATTGCAAAAATGAACTACTTCAAGTTCTTCTGTTTTATCTACATAAACGGCATTTAGAATTTCAATATTCTCACGGAGATTTGTGCCCGCGACTGTTTGTGAATATCCTGTAAATGCTAAGTCTTCAGTTGTAAAATTGGCCATTTTTTAAGTTTTAAAGTTAAACAGGCCAAACGTAATCCTAATTAAATTTATTTCTTTACGGGAAACCGTAAAAGAGGTAAATAATTTTATTTTCCTCTTTTACAACGAAGAGGGTTATACCAATCCTAAGTCTTTAGTAATGGAAATAAGGTGTACATTGTTGCTGGCTTTGAAGTATATTTTAAGTTTGTTGATTCGCTTTTCAATGCTGCTGCTTCCATTAGGAGTGGTTCCGTTTTTTTTGAATTCTAATGCTATTTCATCCAGAATTAATCCTTTTGATAGTAATTTCAAAAGCGAAATGTCATAGGCTTCAATTTCCATGATTTTTTTGTCGGTTAATAGATGGGACAATTCGGGGGAAATTATTTTTTCGTCACTTTTAAATGTATTTTGAACGGCATCTATAAGCTGAGGAATGCTGTTGCGTCCCTTAGATATGTAAGCATTTATTCCTGAATTATTGAAAAGGGATTTTATTCGAAAGGATTTATCTTCAATAGAAAATACTATTGTTTTAATGTTTGGCTGTACTTTTTTTATAGCATCAATTAATTCCTCACCGTTGGCGATTCTGTTTTCTCTATGGTCTAGTTTAAAGGATAAATCACTGATCAATAAATCAAAAGGAACTTCATCATGAAGGGCTTTTTTTATTTTCAAAAAGGCATCATCACAATATTTTGCATGGTGAATTTCTAAAACTGAAAGTTCCTCGAGTGCTTGAACAACTGTCATACTTATACTGTCTAAATCTTCGGCAACCAGAACTTTGTGAAACATAATACTACTATTAGATTGGAAAAATGAAACTTACTTTGAATCCTTTTTGGAATTTAGCATCAAATGTAGTGGTTCCTTTTATTGCCTGAATACGGTTTTCCACATTCTGCAGTCCATTTTTTAATTTTAATTCATCGAATGTTGCTCCTACGCCGTTATCAGTGTAATCGATTTGTAGTTTATTTTCATTTTTTTTGAAAGTTAGTACAACTAAGCTACATTGACTGTGCTTCTTCATGTTGACAAGCAATTCTTGCAGGACACGATAAACAGTAATTTTTTTATTGTCATCTATTGCTATCCAGTTGATTGTATCTATTCCATTGGTCAGTATGTTAACTGTACTTGTGTTGAAGCCGGACATCATTTCTTTTACGTTAGAGGCAAAGAGAGGTCCCGTTTCTACGATACTGTTTTCTTTAGAAATGTTTCGTGTTCTGGCATAAATTGTATCCAGATTAGTAAGTAATATTTCTTTATTCTGACTGGTAGACAGATCTTGTGTCTCAGCAAAAGCCATAGTGTGATACACATCGTTAGCCAGTTCATCATGAAGTTTCTTCGAAATTCGAATCTCTGTAGTGTAGGAGGCTTTTATTTTTTCTCTTTTGTTTTTTGCGATAAGAAAATGAGAGATGAAAAGACTTGTCAAAACGGTAATTCCGACAACAAAATACAGAAGTATATTTCGATTTTGTTGTTGTTGTTGGTGCATTATAGTTTGTGCTTTTAGTTTTAGATTCTCTTCTTTTTCTTTTTTGAAATCGTATTTTATTTTAGCAAATTGATTTTTAGCTTTTAGTCGTACTTTGCTAATACTATCATTGATTTTTAAATAAAGCAATGAATATTTATGAGATTGATTTCTGGGACCATTTTGTATTAATGATTTTAAACATTCTAAACGAGTATCTACGCTTTTTACCTTTGTTGCTTTTTTGTAGGTAAGCAAAGCATATTTATTAGATAGATTAGGATTTCTTGTTTTGTAATATTCGGATAAGTTATGATAGCTTGAGAGTATCCCCCAGTAATCCTTTATTTGTTCTCTTATTTTTAAACCTTGATTTAAATAGTATAGTGCTTTAGGATTTCCAGCTTTATCATAGGTGTGTCCTAGATTATCATTTAATCGGGCATATGTATCGGGATATTTTAAAAGTTCTTTTTTTAAAACCAACGGCAAAAGAATTTGAATGGCTTTTTGATAGTCTCCCTTTTCTGTATAAGCCATACTGATATTATTTTTAATCGCTGATTCTATGTTCTCATCTGTTTTTGAATTTATAGCTTTTTTGAAATAATATATTGCATTGTCATTATCAAATGTAAATAGGTAATTGTTGCCCAATCCTATATATACATTGGTTTCTCCATATAGGTATTTATTAGAATTTTCGATTAATGGAAAGGCCTCAATACTTGTAGTCTCACTTCCGAAATAATCTCCTTGATTGCGCTGTATTTGAGCCATCCATGATAAGGAGTGAATAATTCTAGAGGTGTCCTTTTTTAATTCAGCGGCATATTTGGCTTTACTGAAATAATAGTAGGAACTGTCAAATTCTTGATTTTCATTATGTTTGTGAGCAACTTCCAGAAGTCTATTGATTTCTGCAAGATTGTGTTGTTTCTTCGGGTTGGTTCGTGTCTTTTTCTCACAAGATTGCAGAACCAAAAAGAATGCTAACAATAAAATGTAAGTGGGGAAATAAAGCCTTTTGGATACCATTGTTCGAAATTACTGAAATTAATTTTAAAACAGAAGGTATCTGATTGGTATGATTTTTTTTATTTTTAAAGTGTTTTGGATATCGTTTAAAAGTAAAAAACCTCAATCTTTCGATTGAGGTTTTTATATAAGTAAGTAATCTAAATTGAGTTGATAAAACGTTTATTTTACTTTATTAAGTACTGCTTTGAAAGCTTCTGGATGGTTCATCGCTAAATCTGCAAGAACTTTACGGTTCAATTCGATTCCGTTAGCTTTTACTTTACCCATGAATTGTGAGTAAGACATTCCTTCCAATCTAGCTCCAGCGTTAATACGTTGGATCCATAATGCACGGAAATTTCTTTTATTCACTTTTCTGTCACGGTAAGCGTAGCACATTGCTTTCTCTACCGCATTCTTAGCAACTGTCCAAACGTTTTTACGTCTACCAAAGAAACCTTTGGCTTGCTTCATTATTTTTTTTCTTCTTGCTCTTTTAGCAACTGAATTTACCGATCTTGGCATAATTTTTATTGTTTTTTTGTAGCAGGCGTCCCGAATTAAATCAAGAGAACTTAAAAGCCATACTCCAAGGTTATTTTAAATTGTTTTAACCTAAAGAATTATTATATAATTCTTAATTGTTGTTTGATGCTTTTCATATCTGTTTTGTGAACTAGCGCAGAGTGTGTCAATGCTAATTTACGTTTTTTAGATTTTTTAGTCAAGATGTGACTTTTAAAAGCATGCTTTCTTTTAATCTTTCCAGAACCAGTAACTTTAAAACGTTTCTTGGCGCTAGATTTGGTTTTCATTTTAGGCATTTTTTCCTAGTGTTTTAATTTATTCTTACTTACTTACTTATCTTTTGTTTAAAGTTTAAAGTTTCAGTTTTAAAATTGAATACTGTACGCTCGAAACTATTTTTTCATATACGATCTGCTTTGTGCAAGCTGATTACTTTTTTTTCTTTGGAGCAATGAACATAATCATTCTCTTTCCTTCAAGAACCGGCATCGCTTCCACTTTACCAAACTCTTCCAGATCTGTAGCCAATCTCAATAATAAAATCTGACCTTGATCTTTATAGATAATCGAACGTCCTTTAAAGAAAACGAAAGCTTTCAATTTCGCTCCTTCCTTCAAGAATTTTTCAGCGTTCTTTCTCTTAAACTCATAATCATGCTCATCGGTTTGTGGACCAAAACGGATTTCTTTCACAACAACTTGTGTAGATTTCGCTTTTAAGACTTTATCACGTTTCTTTTGTTCGTAAACAAATTTCTTGTAATCCATGATTTTGCAAACCGGTGGTTCTGCATTAGGAGAAATCTCAACTAAATCCAATTCAAATTGGTCAGCTAATCTTAGCGCTTCTGAAAGTTTAAAAACTCCTGGCTCAATGTTCTCTCCTACAAGTCTTACTTCTTGTACACCACGAATAAGACTATTTATTCTGTGTGCATCTTTTTTTTCTACGCGAGGTTGGTAACCTCTGTTGCTTCTTATTGCTATGACTTTATAATTTAAGTTAAACTGTAAATACTTTTAATGTTTTATTGATCTCTTCGTTTACAATAGCAGCAAATTCTTCTATTGTAACGCTGATATTTCCTTTTCCTTCCTGTCCATGACGACGGATAGAAATAGTGCCATTTTTCTCTTCTTCCTCACCTACAATCAGCATAAACGGGGTTTTTTGCATTTCTGCATCCCTAATTTTCTTGCCTATTGTCTCGTTTCTATTATCAACGAGGGCGCGAATTTCGTGATTTTCTAGCAAATCTAAAACTTTTTTCGCATATATTTCATATTTCTCGCTCAAAGACAATATTATAGCTTGTTCCGGCATTAGCCAGAGTGGGAAATTTCCTGCAGTGTGTTCTAATAAGATAGCTATAAATCGTTCCATTGATCCAAAAGGAGCTCTGTGGATCATTACGGGCCTATGTAGTTCGTTATCAGATCCTTTGTAAGTCAGATCAAAACGTTCCGGTAGGTTGTAATCCACCTGAATTGTTCCTAATTGCCATTGTCTTCCCAAAGCATCTTTTACCATGAAATCCAACTTTGGACCATAGAAAGCGGCTTCACCATATTCAACGACAGTATTCAAACCTTTGTCTGCAGCGGCATTGATAATTGCATTTTCTGCTTTTTCCCAGTTTTCATCGCTACCGATATACTTATCTCTATTCTCTTTGTCTCTTAATGAAATCTGAGCCGTAAAGTTTTCGAATCCTAATGAACCAAATACATATAGTACTAAGTCAATTACTTTTTTAAATTCTTCATCCAGTTGTTCAGGAGTACAAAATATATGCGCATCATCCTGAGTAAACCCTCTTACACGAGTCAAGCCGTGTAGTTCACCACTTTGTTCGTATCTGTAAACTGTACCGAATTCAGCATAACGTTTTGGTAAATCTTTGTATGACCAAGGGCGAACATTATAAATTTCACAGTGATGAGGACAGTTCATAGGTTTTAATAAAAACTCCTCCCCTTCAGCAGGAGTACTTATAGGTTGGAAACTGTCAGCGCCATATTTAGCATAATGACCTGATGTTACATACAATTCTTTCTGACCTATATGCGGTGTAACAACTTGTTCGTATCCTCCTTTTTTCTGTGCTTTTTTCAAAAATTGCTCTAAACGGTCTCTCAAAGCGGCTCCTTTTGGCAGCCATAATGGTAAACCTGCACCTACTTTTTGTGAAAAAGCAAACAACTCCAGTTCTTTACCTAGTTTTCTGTGGTCACGACGTTTTGCTTCTTCTAATAATTCCAGGTATTCGGTCAAATCTTTTTGTTTCGGAAAGGAAGTTCCGTAAACGCGAGTCAATTGTTTGTTTTTTTCGTCACCGCGCCAGTAGGCGCCAGCGACGCTCATGATTTTCATCGCTTTGATAATTCCGGTATTTGGAATGTGACCACCGCGACATAAATCAGTGAAAGTATCATGATCGCAAAATGTAATTGTTCCGTCCTCAAGATTTGAAATCAACTCTGTTTTGTATACGTTGTCCTTGTATAATTCTAAAGCGTCTGCTTTAGAAACTGGACGAAGTTTGAATTCGTGCTTCCCTCTGGAAATTTCTAAAACTCTATCCTCAATTTTTTTGAAATCAGCATCAGTGATTTTTTGATCTTCAAAATCTACATCATAATAAAAACCATTTGATATTGCTGGCCCCAGAGTTAATTTTATTCCTGGATACAATTCCTCAAGAACTTGTGCCATCACGTGTGAAGTAGAATGCCAGAAAGCTTTTTTACCTCCTTCGTCGTTCCATGTATATAATATAAGACTGCCGTCCGTCGTCAAAGGAGTTGTTGTTTCCACTGTTGTACCATCAAAAGATGCCGAAATCACATTTCTGGCAAATCCTTCACTAATGCTTTTGGCAACTTCCATAGGAGTTACTCCTGAAGCAAACTCTTTAACTGACCCATCGGGCAAAGTAATCTTAATCATTGTTTATTATTTTAAGAATGCAAATATAGACCATTACAAAAATACATACAATATATATGTAAGGTTTGTTACTATATCAAGTGAAAACAAAATCAGTAGTTGTTATATAGTAAGTAAAGAACGAATATCTCTATCGGTAGTCATTGTTTGTCATTCGTTTCAATCTTCTTTCCGGAAAGAAGCAGGAGAAAGGAGTTCGTGCAATGTGAGTTCTTGTTAAAAAGGGAATAGGCGTGGGCCGGTATGTATTGAGCTTCGGTAAACAAATCGTCGAATAGTAAAGTGTACTTATATATGGTATGCTAAAGGAGCGGTAGAAGTTTCGTAGGATCGAAGAGTCGTTTTTGTATTGGGGTTAAAAAACTTTATGCTTTAAGAATCTTGTTACCAGCGAGTTAAATAAAAAGCAAAAAAAAGTGTTAAAAAAAGCGATTAAAAAGCTTGAATAACTGAATAAAGTAGCTACTTTTGCACCCGCAATGACGCAGACGTTCTTACTTAAATATTGGAAAGCGAATCGAAGATAAGACGAAAGTTTTAAAAAAAAGATTTGCGAGAAAAGAAAGAAGTAGTTATCTTTGCCGACCCGAAAGGGATCAAGTTCATAGATATATTGAGTAGGTGGAATGGCTGAGAAATCAGGATTCACAGGAAAGGAAAACGAGATGAAATATTTTCAAAAAAACTTTTCAAAACACTTGCGAGATTAAAAAGAAGTTGTACTTTTGCACCCGCTTCGAGAGACACACAATGTGGGTTAAACGAGACGAGAAACAAGATAAGAACACGTTCCTAGACATATTGAATTGACAGCCGTTTT
>NZ_JBLVPS010000029.1:0-43613 GCF_048286515.1 Flavobacterium rhamnosi
GGTCAACCGTTCTGATTAAATTTTGAGTAACATTGATTGTGTTTCCACAAGCATCCGTTACACTGTATGTTCTGATTGTAGTTTCAGTACAACCCACTAAAGCAGGAGCACTATCACTAACGAAAGCCACAACCGGAGTTGAGCAGGCATCGGCCTCATCAGTCACTACAGCAGTATCTGCAGCAGGGAAAGTTCCGTTGCAACCGCTAAGAGTAATGGCAGCAGGGTTAGAAGCTGTCGGAGCATTATTGTCTTGAACTGTTATGGTCTGACTTACTGTTACACTATGGTTGCCACTTCCATCTGTTGCATCCCAAGTGATTGTTTTACTATATGCACCTATACAATTACCAGGAGTTGTTATATCAGAAACAACATTTACAATAGCTGTTGAGCAATTATCTGTAGCTGTAGGAGCTGTGAATACAGGAAGTGCCGGACAATTGATTATTGTATTGCTACCAGCTGCAGAAATTGAAGGAGCAGTAGTATCCTCAACACTAACTGAAGAGGATTCAGAAATCTGCTCACACGAAGTTATTTCATTTTTTATTTTTACTTTGTAATTTCCATTGGCTGTAACAATAAGTGTTGAAGCTGTTTGTCCATTTATGGCAACGTCGTCTTTATACCAAACATAACTTGGTGAAACGGCATCTGTATTAGCAGTTAATAGAGTAGTTAAACAAGCACTCAATGTTCCGGTAACGGTTGCTGTAGGCAATGCATTGATGGTTGCTGTCACAGCAGTCCTGGTAGATGTGCAAGAATTTGCGGTTGCATCCACATAATAAATCTTAGTGGATGTGATGCTAGGAGTTATATACGAATTTCCAGTTGCTAAAGATGAGCCGCCAGTTGGATCGGCATACCAGTTAATTATTCCAGCAGAAGAGGTTGCTCCCAGCGTTACAGAGCCTGTTCCACAACCGGCTGAAGGTGTAGTCCCAGTTATTGTAGGCAAGCTACTTACCGTAATGTTAAAGGCACAAGATTTAGTTTTAACTACACCGCTTGGACTTGTATACGTCGCAACATATTGTAAATCATGTGATCCAACGGTATAAAAACCAGTATTTGGTCCTGTTACAGAAAAGTCAACACCTGCTGAACATCCGTCGTCATTCAAAATAGCTTTAACTGCAATAACTGTATCTCCTTTGTTTGCATTATTTGGTTTTGAACCGGTATAATGAAAAATAAATTTCAATCTATAAACTCCTGTTATATGAGTTGTGGTACCAATACCTGCATCAAAATCGGCAGCCCAACTATATGTTGAAGTAGCGCTGGTTACTGATTGAATAGATAAGGGGATATCAGGATGTGTTGCGTCACCCACTAAAACCAATTGAACAGAATAAGTTCCATTATTATAACTCGCGTCTATAGAAACATTAGTGTCATCTTCAATTATTAGATAAGGCGTAGTAACTTTCGAATCGTTTGAACTATCACCATCATTTCCCGAAAATAATTTTATATGTCCACCAGAACCGCCAACTCTTGAAATATAATTAAAATCCCAACAGTCGGAACTCAATAGTGACTCATTTAATTCAAACAACATTTGGAAATTTGCATTTGGATTACTGCCAATCGAACAATTTTGGGATATTGTAGGCGTTGTCCAAGTAAAATAAGCCCCAGACTGACCATTAACAACCACGTCGGCACATTTAAATTGGTCAGAAGGACAATTAACAATACTAATACAATCATCACCGTTTACAACACCTTGCGATTGCTGGGCATAAATATAATCCAAATCAAAAATGATCGTTGTAAAAACTAGTATGAATGAAGTAACGGATCTTAAAGTAATTTTTTTCATGATTTCTCATTTAATTTATTTGGGACAAAACAAAATAAGTTAATGCTTAAATGCTTGTATTCTTTACGAAACTACTTAGAATGATTTAATTATAATTTTTTTTTCTACCAATAACCTAAATACTCGTTGAAACGACATTTTTTGTTAAAAAAAATTAAAAAAAAAAGCATATACCTGACTTTTTTAAGATAGTTTTTAATTCTCGTATAATTTTTAGATAAAATTTTAACATTTCAAATCTATAATTTAAATTAACATTAACAAATAAAAAGTAAGAATAAACAGTTAAAGTATTGATTATCTGAAGGTATGTTTGTTTTTTTTGTAGGTATATTTGTATTTTTACTTGAATCTTTTTTGTTGTTTTGTAAGATTAGTATTCGTAAATATACTATATTTTGTATTATTTCTATCTGAATAAATAATTGCATTTAAAATAAATTTTGTAATTTGTAATCTTAAATAAATTGATGAAGGTTATTGGTAAATAAAAATTTTGGATTATGAAAAATTTAATATTAGTACGGCATGCAAAATCAAGTTGGGAAGCCCCTTTGCATGACAAGGATAGACCTTTAACAAATCAAGGAATGAAAGATGCACATCTTGTTTCCTCTTATATAAGTGATTTTATTCCTAAGACATATATGATTTGGAGTAGCTCAGCAGAAAGAGCCTCAGAAACAGCAATGATTTTTGCCCAAAATATATCTTATCCGATTGAAAGTATTGATTATAAAGATGAGCTTTACACTTTTGATGAAAATAAATTAGAGAAAGTTGTTAAATCTTGCAATAATGGTATAGAAAATGTTATTCTTTTTGGACATAATGAGGCCATTACAAATTTTGTTAATAAATTTGGAGATGCATTTATTACTAATGTTCCTACAGCTGGGTTTGTATCTCTACAATTTGATACAGATGACTGGGATAAAATTAAAAAAGGCAAAACTCAAAAAATAATATTCCCCAAGGATTTAAAATAAATAAAGTGTTAGAACATAGATATATTGATAGAGAAAAAAGTTGGTTAGCGTTTAATGCAAGAGTACTTCAGGAAGCTGCAGATGATTCCGTACCATTATTGGACAGATTACGATTTTTAGGTATTTTTTCGAATAATCTCGATGAGTTTTTTAGAGTTCGTTTTGCCGCTATTAGAAGATTAAGTCTCTCAGGAATATCTGGAGAGAAATATCTTGGCGGTATTTCGGCGCAACAATTAGTGAAAGATATTACTGAAATAGTAATTCAGCAACAATCCGAAAGTTTACGAATTTTAAATGACATTGAAACAAAACTTGGAAAAGAAAACATATTCATTATTAATGAAAATGAAATTTCAAGAGAACAAGAAAATTTTTTAAAAGACTTTTTTATTCAAAAATTAAGTCCGGAATTAGTTACGATAATATTAAATGATTTAGCGGAGTTCCCATTGTTAAAGGATACTTTAGGATATTTAGCGGTCAAATTAGTTATGAATCGAAGTAATGAGGTTCGCTATGCAGTGATTGAAATTCCGAAGACAATTAATCGATTTGTTGTTTTGCCATCTAAAAATGAAAAGCAATATATAATACTACTTGATGATGTAATTAGGCATAATTTGAGTAGTATTTTTAATATTTTCGATTATGAAAGTGTTTCGGCTCACATGATTAAAATTACTAGAGATGCACAATTAGATATTGATAGTGATTTAAGTAAAAGTATGATTGAAAAAATTTCTACAAGTGTTAAAGATAGAAGAATAGGAGAACCCGTTCGTTTTATTTATGATCAGTTGATAGAAAAAGACACGCTTCAATTTTTTCTGGATAAAATGAAAATAGTTTCGACTGACAGTATTATTCCTGGTGGCAGGTATCATAACAGACGTGATTATATGAATTTTCCAAATCTTGGTAGATTCGATTTATTATATCAAACAAATGAACCTTTGCCAATTCCGGGATTAAGTCTTCAAGGAAGTATATTAGAAAAAATAAGTACTAAAGATTATCTGTTAAATGCACCATATCAATCTTTTTCTTATCTCACTAAATTTTTACGTGAAGCAGCACTTGATCCAAAAGTAACCTCCATAAAAATTACATTATACCGTTTGGCAAAAAATTCTCAGATAATTAGTTCTCTGATTAATGCCGCCAAAAACGGAAAAAAAGTGACTGTTCAAATCGAATTGCAAGCGCGTTTTGATGAAGCTTCTAATATTTCGTATGCAGAGCAAATGAAAACGGAAGGTATTGAACTTATTTTTGGAATAAAAGGACTAAAAGTACACAGTAAAATATGCGTTATTGAAAGAACTGAAAATGATAAAATAAAACGTTATGGTTTTATTTCTACAGGTAATTTCAATGAATCTACAGCAAAAGTATATACAGATGTGACTCTTTTTACAAGTCATCAACAGATTCTCAAAGACATTACAAAAATTTTCGAGTTCTTTGATATTAATTATCGTGTGCATCGTTACAAGCATCTTATTGTTTCTCCTCATTATACCCGAACACGATTCTACAAACTAATAGACCGGGAAATTTTGCATGCATCGGCAGGTAGAAAGACGCATATAAAGCTGAAAATGAATAGTCTGTCAGATTTTAAAATGATCGATAAGTTATATGAGGCCAGTAATGCTGGCGTAAAAATACAACTAGAAATTAGAGGTATTTGTTCATTGATACCAGGAATTCCAGGGATGAGCGAAAACATAGAAGCAATAAGTATTGTTGATAATTATCTGGAACATTCCAGAATTTATATTTTTGGAAATGCCGGTCAAACGGAAGTTTATATTTCGTCGGCAGATTTTATGACCAGAAATCTGGACGGTAGAGTAGAAGTTACTTGCCCCATTTATGATCAGGAAATTAAAAGTGAGCTTATTGACAATTTTGATTTGGGTTGGAAAGGAAATGTAAAAGCGCGATATCATAGTTATAAATTAGATAATAAATACAGGGTAAGAAAGCATGATCCTGTTTTTAGAGCTCAATTAGAGACTTATAGGTACTATCAAAATAAAATTGATGTCTTAGAAGAAATTGTTTAAAAATGGTTTCATATTTGCTATTGTCCTCGAATTAAATAAGAAACTAAATTAAAATCATAGATTAGGAATGATTAAATTAAAAAAATATGCTGCAATAGATATCGGTTCAAATGCGATGCGTTTATTGGTTGTAAATATTGTTGAGCAAGATGGAAAAGAGCCTCAGTTCAATAAAAGTTCACTTGTACGTGTGCCAATTCGTTTGGGACAAGATGCTTTTACGGTAGGTGAAATTTCAGTAGAGAATATGGAAAGGATGTGTGATGCCATGAAAGCATTCAACCTCTTGATGAAAGTGCATAAAGTAGAACGCTATATGGCATTTGCGACTTCAGCGATGCGTGAAGCCTACAATGGTAAGGAAGTGGTTGCAATGATTAAGAAAAAAGCAGATATCAAAATAGAAATAATCGATGGGAAAAAGGAAGCGGCAATTATTGCTTCAACTGATTTACATCATCTATTAAAAACAGATCAAACGTATCTTTTTGTGGATGTTGGTGGTGGAAGTACTGAATTTACGTTATTTTCGAATGGTAAAATGATAAATTCCAGATCATTCAAAGCAGGGACAGTACGCTTACTAAATGATATGGTATGTGACGTTGTTTGGGATGAAATTGAAAAATGGATTAAAACAAATACGCATGAATATGACGAAGTAACTCTGATAGGCTCCGGCGGAAATATTAATAAGATCTTCAAAATGTCAGGAAAAATGCAAGAAAAGCCTTTGTCTTACATTTACATGAATTCCCAGTATGCTTTCTTGAACTCACTTTCCTATGAACAAAGAATTTCAGAATTAGGATTGAATCCCGATCGTGCTGACGTAATTCTTCCCGCGACTAGAATTTATCTTAATGCAATGAAATGGAGTGGCGCCAGGAATATTTATGTCCCTAAAATTGGACTTTCGGATGGGATTGTAAAAGCGATGTATTACGGTAAAATATAATTTAAAAATGAATAAAAACAGATTAGAAGCTTTTAGTGACGGTGTTTTGGCTATTATAATTACTATTATGATCCTGGAGATAAAAGTTCCGGAAGGAGAAAATTTTAGCGATTTGCAAGCATTATTCCCCAAGTTTTTAAGCTACATATTAAGTTTTGTTTATGTAGGCATATACTGGAATAATCATCATCACATGCTGCAAAGTATTACCAAAGTAAATGGTAAAATACTTTGGGCAAATCTTCATTTGTTATTCTGGCTGTCATTAATTCCAGTCTCAACCGGATGGATGGGAGAACACAATTTTGCCAAAGCGACCATTACGTTGTATGGCATAATTCTTTTTTTCGCTGCAATAGCTTTTTGGATCCTTCAAAATATAATTATCGCTACTGAAGGAGAAAATTCAATATTAGCAAAAGCACTTGGAGAAAATTTTAAAGGAAAAATCTCTAACATATTATATTTAAGCGCAATAGTGATTTCTTTTTTTTATGAGATTGTAGCTGCTTTTATTTATATAATAGTTGCCATAATTTGGCTTGTACCCGATAAAAGAATTGAAAAAATTATCAATTCTAATGGGTAATCTTACGGCATAAGATTAAGCATCTAAATCTAATCCAAATGTTGTGCGTAAGAGTTCAATATTTGGATTTATTTCATGAAGCCTATTGTATCTGTCTTGGTCATTGAAGCTTCTTTTGCTCTCAATACTTTCATTCACAATTACTTCTATTGTGATGTCATGATTGTGTAAATGACCTTTTAAATGACCCAAAAGTCCATTCAGTTCCTTTTCAAAATCTAATTTAGAACCTTCATTTGGTAATTCAATTGAGATCGCAGTTCCATTTAATTTAGGGTCGTTAATAAGCAATAACGATTCCATAATTTTATATCCTTTATCTCCTAGACGTTGTGCATACTTGTTCCAATTCAATAACATTTCAGTTTCAGTGAAAGTTTCTGTTGGCAAATGAACAGCTTCTTTTACGATTCCTTTACTGCTTTCTTCTAATGCTTTTTTGGCACGAATACTGGCTAATGAAAAAGCAGAAACCTTTGGTTCATTGGATTGTGGAATGTCAATTTTTACTGGAGTAGGAGCAGAAATTGCAGGTGTAATAACGATAGCTTCCTGCTCTTTTTCTTGAAGCTTCTCAGCAATGGGACTGCTTGCGATACTTTCAGTTTTAGGGCTTTGCTTTACCTGTTGACCTTGATTCGAGTCTTCAATCGAATAATCATTTTTTCTAAAATAAGTAGGAGGAATTATAAATTGCTCAACTTTTTTTTTTCTCCATCAAAAGTGATAGAGGCTAGTTGCATCAAACAAAGTTCAACAAGAAGGCGTTGATTTTGACTCAGTTTATATTTCAAATCACAATCGTTTGCAATTTCAATTCCTTTTAAAAGAAAGTCTTGACTGCATTTTTGCGCTTGCACACCATATAATTTTTGCGCTTGCTCTCCAACTTCCAGTAACGATAAGGTAGAGGGTGTTTTAGAAACTAATAAATCCCTAAAATGCGATGCTAACCCTGATACAAAATGATGAGCATCAAATCCTTTTGAAAGGATATCGTTGAAAGCGATTAATAAATCTGGAATTTTGTTTTCCAAAATTAAGTCGGTTACATTGATATAGGTTTCATAGTCGAGTACATTCAGGTTTTCTGTGACAGCTTGACGCGTTAAGTCTTTTCCACAAAAGGAAACCACCCTGTCAAAAATGGACAAAGCATCGCGCATTGCTCCATCAGCTTTTTGGGCAATAATATGCAAGGCATCATCTTCAAAATTTACACCTTGACTTGTGGCAACTTCAGCAAGATGCTCTTTTGCATCTTTTACAGTAATTCTTTTGAAATCAAATATCTGACAACGCGACAATATTGTCGGAATAATTTTATGTTTTTCGGTCGTAGCCAATATAAAAATGGCATGCTTTGGCGGTTCTTCCAATGTTTTTAAGAAAGCATTAAAAGCTGCCGAAGACAACATGTGAACCTCATCTATAATATACACTTTGTATTGTCCCGTTTGTGGCGGAATACGAACTTGGTCAATTAGATTCCTGATATCATCCACAGAGTTGTTGGAAGCAGCATCCAATTCGAAAACATTAAAGGCAAAATCTTCATTTGGATCATCATACCCAGGCTGATTTATTTTTCGAGCCAAAATACGGGCACAAGTTGTTTTTCCTACACCACGAGGTCCTGTAAACAATAGGGCAGAAGCAAGGTGATTGCTTTCTATGGCATTCAATAAAGTATTGGTAATGGCTTTTTGCCCTACAACATCTTTAAATGTTTGAGGACGATATTTACGAGCCGATACAACAAATTGTTCCATAGAATTTTTATTCGAAAGCAAATATAGGTTTTAATTTAAAGATGGAAAAATTTGCAGCTTGAAAGATTTTATAATTTTTAAAATGGTTTTAATTTCTTGGATTCGATAGCCCAGACAGAAGAGGAAATCATGATGTGACGGCTTTTGGTATATAAGATTTCTTTACTGTGTTTTTTATTTTCACAGAAGTGCAGAGAATTTCATTTGTAACGGATAGCCGGAAATAGGACTAATTAAATTATAATTCAAAAGTAAATCATTTATAAATTTCAAGTTTATTTTTACACTCGAAATCGGGCACCATTCCCGTTTTTAACTAAAGACTTTTTTTGAAGTATTCAAAAATTTTAAACCTGATAAGGGATATTCCGGTATTCCTTTTTGTTGTATTAATACTTTAAATTTTGTTCCCATATCGATCAGTAATCTATAATTTATGACGGATTCCTGTAGGGCCAATTCCAAATTGTCTGATTTATTTAAAGTTAGATTTTGATATTCTTTAATGCCAAGTGCCAGTAAAAATTGGGCTTGATCTACTATTCCGCAACATTCCAATCCGAACTGCTCGCCCCAGTAAGAAAGAGCGGAAAAGTTAATGTGCGTTGTAATGTCTTGTTGGCCAATTGATAAATAGGGATTGTCGTTTTTTTGATGTTTATAATAGCATAAGAGGGTCCCAGAACCTCTGTGGCTGTTGTATAATTCAGTGGACAAAGAACCGTAGTCGATGGTTATTACGTAGCCTCTCTGTAAAGATTGCGAAACTTCTTTTATCCATGATACTGCTTCTAGATTGACTTCGGTAAGATACCCCTTTGGTAATTGTATATTTAATGCAGTAAAATAGTCAACAAGTTCTTTTTTTGCAGGTTTCAAAATTTCAATAAAATTATCTTTATAGTCAACGAATATTTCTTTAAGCTGATCCTGCATAAATACCTGATGAACTGAAAAATTATCGATGAGTTCATTGGATAGAATGCAGCCATTAATTTTAGGAATGTCCCGAATTGAATTGTACCATCTTACTTTTTCATGTAAATGTTTTTTTTGTATTTCTCGCATGTTTGAGCTTTTTTCAATAATGCAATAAATTACGTTATCATACAAAGAGTTATTATTTTTTAAATAGTCTAAAATATCGTGACATAATAAACCGGTTCCAGCACCATATTCAACAATTGTAAAAGGTTTTTTTTCTAAGTTTCGCCACATTTCTTCAATTTGACGGCCTATCATGGCACCAAAAGCAGCGGTAAGATTTGCGCTAGTGTAAAAATCACCATTTGCACCGATTTTGTCTTGCGTGGAATTATAATATCCTAATTCTGGATAATACAATGCCATTTCCATAAAATCCCGAAAAGAGATTGGACCATCTTTCTTGATTCGTTCTTTTATTATTTGGGATAACTGCATAGAACTTACTAATTAAATTTTTGAGAAAACCCTAAAAATAAAGTTCTTTGTCTAAAGAGAGTTATAAGAAAATTATAGATTACATTGCCCGCTGCTTTCGATACATAACTTTTCCAAAACAAGTGCTGCATCATTATTCGAATTTGCCGAAAAGCCAGCGACAAAAACTCCTTTTTCGCCTGAATCGGAAGTAATTCCATAAACTACCGATTCTTCGCCTGGATCTGCATCCCCTTCGTAACGATAGACGTGTTTTACTTCAAATTTGTGCGGATTTGCTTTAATATCATCTTGATGGATATTAAAGTCATAGGTAAAGCCTTTTTCTTTTAAATCTTCTAAGGCTTCTAAAACTGTTGTATAATGGTATGTTGGTTTCATGATTTATGGAATTTAAATGTTATTTATAAAGATAACTATTTTATTTTTAAGCGCTTGCAAAAGACATGTTAAAGTAGATAGTCAAAAATTGACATCCGTCAAAAAATATCGTAAATTCGCAGCGCAGACCGCCTTATCGTCGTTTTGAGAAATCAAAAGGGAGGAAAGTCCGGACACCATAGGGAAGCATAGCGGGTAACCCCCGTCGGTTCGAGCAATCGGATTAGGACAAGTGCAACAGAAAGTATGTACAGGTAATGCTGTAGTGAAACCAGGTAAACTCTATGCGGTGAAATATCAAGTATATCAGCATTTAAGGGCTTCTCGTCCGTTGTTGAAGGGTAGATAGCTTGAACTTATGAGTAATTGTAAGTCTAGATAAATGATAAGGCTCCGATTTTTTCGGGGACAGAATCCGGCTTATAGGTCTGCATTTTTTTTTACTATCTTATTTGTTTCTTGTATTAATTTAGTAAAAAAAGTAAAATTTTTCTTTTATGAAAACAAGAATAGGGATTTTAGGATTGGGTGGGGTAGGCGGTTATTTCGGAGGATTATTAGCAAAAGCGTATTCTGATTCTGATGCAATAGAAATTGTATTTATTTCTCGTGGTGCAACTCAAAAAGCACTAAAAGAAAATGGTTTAAAAATTATTTCAGATGAAAGTGAAATGATTGCTTTTCCACATTTGGTTTCAAATAATCCTGAAGAAATAGGCAAACTCGACTATCTTATCTGTGCTACTAAAACCTATGATATTGAAAGCAGTTTAGAATCGATAAAGAACTGCATCACGCCAAAAACGATTATTCTTCCTTTATATAATGGTGTTGATGCCACCGAACGGATACAAAAACTGTTTCCTGAAAATAACGTTTTACAAGGTTGTGTTTATATTGTCTCGATGATTGTATCTCCTGGGGTTATTAAGAAAATAGGCCACTATGAAAAGTTATTTTTTGGTTCTAAAAATAGTCCGATTTCAAAACTAAATGATTTACAATCCATTTTTAAAAAGGCTTCTGTCGAAAGTTATCTTGTAGAAAATATTGAAGAAACGGTTTGGGAAAAATTTATTTTTATTTCAGCCTTGGCTTCAGCAACTTCCTATTTGAATCAAAACATTGGAGGAATTTTAAATAATCCCACTAGCAAAGCAATTTATAGTTCACTTTTAAATGAGATTAGTTCTGTCGCTGCCGCAAAGGGATTAGCGCTGCCAAAAGATATTGTAGCTCAGACGATTGCCAAACTTGAAAAATCTCCTCAAGACGCCACTTCATCAATGCACAGAGATTTCGTGGCAGGAAGAAGCACTGAAGTAACTTCTTTGACAAAATATGTTGTGGATCAAGCAGTGAATTATGGTGTTACGACACCTGTATATCGAATGATACTGGAGAAGTTGTTGCGTTAAAACTAAAAATTTATTTTTCGATCTTAAATTCCAATCCAATATTTCGAATGCTTTCAATACTAATTCGAGAATCATCTTTGAAATATTTCCGAATTTTACTGATGTAGACATCCATGCTTCTTCCGGAAAAGAAATCAGTAGTGCCCCAAATGGTTTTTAGGATTTGTTCTCTTTTTACCATCTGGTTTTTATGGATATAAAAAAAATGGATAAGAGCCGCTTCTTTCTCTGTGAGTTGTTGTGTTCTGCAACTGTTTTTTAGAGATAGACGCTTAGTATCGAAAAGATAAGAAGCAATTTGTAATTCATCAATTTGCGAAAAAAGAATTTGTTTTTGTAGGCTTCTTTTTAAAATATTATTCAATCGTAAAACAAGTTCTTCAGCCTCAAAAGGTTTTACAATATAATCATCAGCTCCCAATTTTAATCCGATAACTCTATCTTCTTTTAATTTTCTTGCCGTTAGAAAAACAAAAGGAATTTCAGGTTTGATTTTGATAATTTTTTCAGCAAGTGTAAATCCATCCATTTTTGGCATCATGATATCAAAAACGCAAATGTCGAAGGTCGCTGATTGCAATAGCATCAAGGCTTCTTCTCCATCTTCTGCACAAGTGACATTATAATCATACAATTCTAGATATTGTTTGAGAACGCTCGCAAAATCAGTATCATCTTCGGCTAAAAGTATTTTTTTCAATTGGAAAATTTATTAGACTTTAAATATAATAGTAAATATAGATCCTTTTCCTAAATCGCTGATGACAGCAATCGAACCTTGGTGCGCTTTTATGATTTGATTTACATAATAAAGGCCTAATCCCAGTCCTTTTGCATTATGTAAATTACCTTGCTCGACTCTGTAAAACTTATCAAATAATAGCGATTGTTTGTTTTTAGAAATCCCAATTCCATTGTCTTTAATGCTTATGTTAAATTGGTTTTTGATTAATTCTGTTTTAATGGTAATCGTGCTGCTGCCATATTTTGCAGAATTTTCAAGTACGTTTTGGATGGCTGTTGTTAAATGAAATTGGTCTAGTAATAAATTGGTCTTTTGTGTATTGAAGTCGATTATGACATTGATTTTTGGATATAAAATTTTGAAATCTCCTATAATTGGAGTCAAAAAAGTCTCCGAATCAATTTTTTCTTTTTGTAATTCAATTTCATTTACACCCAGTGAATAAGATATTACTTGGTCAATCAAATTTTGCAAACGATTGTTCTGACGCGAAATTGTGTGAAGAATAGTGTTGAATTGGACTTCATTCTCCCGAATGTCTTTTCGTTCCAGTATTTTGGTGGAAATCCCCAAAGTTGTCAGTGGTGTTTTGAGCTCGTGAGTGATGTTATTGATAAAATCAGTTTTTACATCATTCACTTTTTTTTGTTTGATTAATGCTTTAATACCAATTACAAAAAGAGTTGTTAATGTTAGAATAGAAAGTAGCGATAAGAATAAAACCATTCTCATTCTTTTTAGAATTATGGTTTCCCAATTAATTACAGCAACATACATTGAATCTTCCGTAAGTAATTTGTATTCCTGCATTTGGGAGGAACCATTTATTGTTCCAACATAATTTCGGACTAAAAACGCATTGTTCAAGGAAGCCAAATTCCCATACAATTTATTTTTAAAAAGTGGTTTTTCCGAAAAGATAGTGTCTGCTTTTTTTCGACCGTTATAAATGATGAACTTGTTAAGAACAATAGCAAACTCAATAGAAATATTTGGGATTTCTCGCTCAAATTTAAGTTGTAGTTTTCGTGTCAATTCGCCTCTGAATTTGTTTTGAAGCAAAGTATTTTTGATTTCAAATTTATTTTTTTTGTTCTGAATAAAATGCTCCGCCAATTGTTTATAAAACAAATCTTTTTTATAAACAATCGTCGAATCAATATCACTATAATCATTCGAAATAGTACCAATTTCCTCTTTGATTTCCGAGTGAAACTGAGCCACTTTGTAATCGTAGGCCGTCTTCACCAAATACCATTGTACAACCGACAATGTGATCAAAGCGATAACCGAAAACGCAATTAATAAATTGATTTTTTGTTTCATTTATTGAAAAATTCAAATCAAAAATAGGTGTTTTATTATTCAATCCAGGTATTAACCTCGCATTAACCTTCGATTAACTTAGACTTTTGGTATTTAGTAGCATTTTTGCCATGTTTCACACCTAACAACAAATTTATATGAAAAGCATCGCAAGTATTAAAAATGGCATTATTGCGATTTGCCTTTTTATAACAGGATTTGGCTATGGACAAAATGGGATCTCAAAAGACAGTACTTCTACTAAATTAAACGAAGTAACTGTTAGTCGTGAAAGCAAACTTTTTACGCACAAAAATGGAAATATTAAAGTTGATATTGCTAATTCAGTATATAATTCAATTCCTAATACAATAGATTTATTATCTAAATTTCCCGGCATTCAGCTGAGTATTGACAAAGAAAGTATTATGGTTATTGGAAAAGGGAATCCACTATTGTACATAGACAATCAAAAAGTAGGAATAAATGATTTGAATGCGTTGCCAGTTGATGCAATTAAAACCATTGAAATCGTAAATAATCCTTCTTCGAAATATGAAGCAGCCGGAAGAGTTGTTATTTTGATTACAAGAAAGTTTAGTAAAAAAGAGGGTTTTAAAACTACTATATCCGAAGTGGTATCTTTTAAAAAGTATTTCAACAATTATTTTGGGGTTACTTCCAGTTTAAAGAAAAACAAATTTGAGTTCAAAACAAATTTCAACTACAATCAACTTAAAATATGGGAAAGCAACGGCAATGACTTTACGATTCCTACAAATGCTATTATTTCAAATTATCGGGTTACAGCAGTTACCAAACGCCCACAATTTATTTTTGGAGGAGGCGTTTTTTATAAAATTAATGAAGAGGATTATTTGTCTTTAAATTTTAGTAGAAAAGACCAAAAAGATAATTTTGATATCAAAACAGAAACGTATAATAAGCAGCAAAGTACGATTAATACAGTCAATACTTTGAATGTTAATGATGAATCTCGAAACTTTTCTAATGGATTCATAAACTACAATCATAAAATAAAAAGTATCAATGGGATTTTATTTTCAGGCTTTCAATATTCCAGGTTCAATCAGGAAGTTGCCAGTATTATTTTTAATAATTACAATGATACTAGTTTTGAATTATCTCAAAATAGAAATCAAAAAATACGTATTGCTGTTTATTCTGGAAGAGCAGATTTCGAAAAAGAGTTTAAAAACAAAATGAAGGTGGAACTCGGAACACTTTACCTCCAGGCAAATCCGAATACTGACTTCTTAATAGAAAATGTAAATCCAGGCAGTATTCTACATTCTATCTACAAGTATAAAGAAACTAATATTGCGGTGTACTCACAACTCTTCGGAAATATCAAGAAAGTAAATTATTCCTTTGGTTTACGTGTTGAAAATACCATAGCAAAAGGAAAATTTCAATCAGACAACGCTTTATTAGTCGATAAAAATTACATCAATTTGTTTCCAAAAGTTGCAATCGAAATTCCAATGAACAGTGAAACTATAAATTTTAATTATGCGAAAAGTATTTCAAGACCAAACTTTTCTACGACAAGTCAAGTTTCAGCCTACATAAATCCCTATTTTGTTTGGTCTAATAATATCAATCTGGATCCAACAATTACAGATGAAGTCGCTTTAAGCTATCACTATAAAGACAAATCTATAAAAGTGAGTTATAACAAAATCAAGAATCCAATTTATTACGGTTCATCTTATGATGCTTCTCAAAATGTATTGACTTTTCAAAATACGAATTTTGAAAAAGAAACAGGTTTTAACTTAGAGTTTATTGTTCCATTCAAATATAGATTTTGGACCGCAACCAATACTTTAAATTTTACCTTCAGTAAAATTGAAGATAAACAAGCTGTTACAAATGACGCCAAACCATATTTATATTACTATAGCAATCACTCGTTCAAGTTGCCAAAAGAAATAGAAGTAGCATTAACAGGCTGGGGCCTGACCAGACAGCAGCAAGGGGTTTTTGAAAAAAGTGCTTTGTTTACAATGGATTTCATAGTTTCTAAAACACTCTTTAAGCACTTTGATTGTTCTTTAAGTTATAATGATATTTTTAGACAAATGAAATTTCATGAAAGCTTTACGATAAACAACATTGCTGCAAAAGGAATATATTATACCGATTCAAATTTAGTTTCCTGTTCCGTAAAGTATTCCTTTGGAAAAATAAAAAATACCGAATTTAAGGAGAAAGATATTGATGAAAATTCGAATCGGATTCGGTAAATTAGTTTTTTATTTTCTGTTTTGCAGCGAATCGGGATTACTCTTCTTCGCCATCATTTTGGTCTGATTCGTTTTCAGAATACTCGTCTTCATTGCTAGAACCTATTTCGAAAAAACTAAAAATTGAACCGCCGTAACTTTTCTGGAACGAAAAGTGAATCATGTGATCCAGTTTAGTATATTTCGAATGCTCTATTACCATCATTCCTTCATCATTAAGCAATTCTTTTTCGAAAACTAATAGAATTATTTTTTCGAAAGTTTTTTGGTCCAAAGCATATGGAGGATCTGCAAAAATAATATCGTAAGATGTTTTGCATCTTTCTAAATAAGTGAAAACATCACTTTTTGTGGCAGCAATATTAAAATCATATTCGGCAGCGACTTGCTTTATGAATTTTACACAACCAAAATCCCCATCAACAGAAGTAATTGGTGTACTTCCTCTTGAAGCAAATTCATAACTTATATTTCCGGTTCCTGAGAATAAATCTAAAATTTTAAGTCCTTCAAAACTGAAATGGTTATTCAAAACATTGAATAATGCTTCTTTGGACATATCCGTTGTGGGACGTACGGGTAAGCCTTTTGGTGGAAAAATGCGTCTTCCTTTGTATTTTCCTGAAATGATTCTCATGAGTTGAAAAGTATAAAATGATTTCTGTTTTCGGCCTCAGAAAAATAATTGTTCCATCGCAAATCTTCCACATCTATAAGTGAAACGTTGCGAATGTATTTGTAAGCGATTTTAAAATAATCACTTTCGGTATCAATATTTCCGATTAATTCCAATGGGAAGTTTTCGGGATTTAAATTCAATTGTTCGGCTGTAAATAAAATATAATATAAGAAGTCCTCCGGCGTGGTATATTCGAAAGAGTTAAAAAGTAGTAGTTTTTGATTCTGGACTACGATAATTTCAAAATGACCGGTATTAACATAGACAAACATTTTTTTCTCATCCTTGTTTTTAGAGGAAACTAATAATTTGGAAATCAAGATGCTATTAGCATGTTTGTACTCAAAAGAACCAAATTGGTCAATAAAAAAATTATTGATATTCACATACGGAATATAAACCGCATTCATCTGGTAGTTTGGGATTTCATCAAAAGCAAAAAAATCAGTTTCAAAAACCTTGGTATTGTATTGCAAATAGCTACCTAAAAAGTTTTCTTCAAAAAGCGCTGTGGGGACAAATGTTGAAAGATTATTATTGTGAATCACTAAAATATCATCATAGAAATCCTTTAATTCAGGATAGTTTCTGAAAGCATCAGCAAACAAATCTTCAATTTTTGTAGCTTTATGAAAGGTTTCAAAATGCACTTCGTTAAATGAAGTCACCGTATTGTTTAGCGTGTCAAAACAACAAAAAGAAAGCCCAGTCAAAGAAACTTGAATGGACAGTCTTTTATATTTTTTTTCGGTGATGTTCGTGTTTTGTATTGACATAATTTGATTTTCAAATCCATTTATACCTTATATATTCTACAAGAATTAAATGCGGTGACAAACTTACAATTTTTTTTGATTCTAATGCCAATTTATGCGATTGCCTCGATTTTCATACTTATATTTGATGTTCATTTATAGTAATCAACTCCACATGAATTCCTCCTTGTTTTACAGCCTTTTACAGAAAAAATTTCCTTTTCAGCCAACGTATAAACAAGATATTTTTTTTCAAAAAATCGCTATTTTTTTAACCGAAGCCGATAACAATACCATTTTTGTGCTAAAAGGATACGCAGGAACGGGAAAAACGACTGTGATTTCTACAATTGTAAATAGTTTATTAGACATCAGTAAAAAATATGTTCTGCTGGCGCCAACAGGTCGTGCGGCCAAAGTGATTTCCAATTACTCGAATAAACCTGCTTTTACGATTCATAAAAAGATCTATTTTCCTAAGAAATCCTCCGGTGGAGGCGTTTCCTTTACATTGCAGCAAAACAAACATAAAAATACCATTTTTATAGTCGATGAAGCTTCTATGATTTCGGATACCAATTCCGATTCTAAGTTGTATGAAAACGGTTCCTTGCTTGATGATTTGATTTCGTATGTATATTCAGGGAGTAATTGTAAAATGATTTTATTGGGAGATACCGCTCAGTTACCCCCTGTGAATTTAGATATCAGTCCTGCTTTGGACATTCGTACTTTGGGAATGAATTATGACAAGGAAGTGGAACATATCGAGCTAGACGAAGTCATGCGTCAGGAAGAAAGTTCCGGTATTTTACATAACGCTACGGAGCTTCGGGAATTATTGAAAGACTCCTTTATAAATGAATTCAAATTTGATCTCAAAAAATTTAAAGATATTGTGCGCTTGACTGATGGTTATGATATTCAGGATGCCATCAATTCCGCCTATAGTAATTATAGTATTGAAGATACGGCATTTATTGTTCGTTCTAATAAAAGAGCAAATCAATATAATGAGCAAATCCGCACTAAAATCCTCGATAAAGAAAGTGAACTATCAACAGGCGATTTCCTGATGGTGGTAAAGAACAATTATTTTTGGTTAAAAGATTCTGATGAAGCAGGTTTTATAGCCAATGGTGATATCATTGAAATATTGGAAATTTTCAACATCAAAGAACTGTACGGTTTTAAGTTTGCTAAAGTAAAAATCCGAATGATTGATTACCCCAATCAGATTCCGTTTGAAACCGTTTTATTAATGGACACTATAAAAAGTGAATCGCCATCTTTAACGTATGAAGAATCAAATCGATTGTATCAGGAAGTTTTGAAGGACTATGAAGGTGAAACGAAGTATAACCAATTTCAGAAAGTAAAAGCCAATGAATATTTCAATGGTTTGCAGGTTAAATTTTCATATGCAATAACCTGTCATAAATCACAAGGTGGTCAATGGAATACCGTTTTTATAGAACAACCGTATTTGCCAGATGGCATCAATAGAGATTACATCCGCTGGCTGTACACTGCGATGACCCGAGCCAAAAATAAATTATATTTGATAGGTTTTAAGGATGAGAATTTTGAAGACTAATTTTTTAAATTACAATGATGAATACACTAAACGACTTACATAAAATAGCAGGTTCTTTTTCAAATACTGAAAAAATGCCTGTTTTGTTTTTGGGACATGGCAGTCCTATGAATGCCATTGAGGAAAATCAGTTTGTAATTGGTTTTCGAAATCTGGCTAAAACGTTACCCCAACCGAATGCCATTTTGTGTATTTCGGCGCACTGGTTTACCAAAGGAACCAAAGTAACAGCAATGGAAATGCCACGAACGATTCACGATTTTGGAGGTTTTCCGCAGGCGCTGTTTGACGTGCAATATCCAGCAAAAGGAAGCCCTGAATTAGCATTAGAAACCAAAGAATTATTGGCACCCATAGACGTAGAACTGGATGAACATTGGGGGCTGGATCACGGAGCTTGGAGTGTTATTAAGCATTTATATCCCCAGGCCAATGTACCTGTGATTCAGTTGAGTATTGATTATACAAAATCCGGACAATATCATTTTGAACTGGCACAAAAACTAAGTGCGTTGCGTACCAAAGGAATTCTGATTGTAGGCAGTGGAAATATTGTTCATAATCTAGGGTTAGTTGATTTTCGTAATTTCGACAAAGACAATTACGGTTATGATTGGGCAATTGAAGTTAAGGAAAGTGTAAATAATTATTTACTGGATGGGAATTTTCAGCCATTGGTTGATTTTGAAAAACAAAGCAAAGCGTTTCAGTTAGCGATTCCTACACCAGAACATTATTTGCCTTTGATTTATACTTTGGGATTAAAAGGAAAAACAGAAGAGCTCAGTTTATTTAATGATAAATTATTAGCGGGTTCGTTGAGTATGACTTCAGTGAAGATCATGTAGAATGATTTTGTGAAATAAATATTATATTTGGCATTCCTTCGAAGGATTAAGGCTAATCCTAAAGCCAATCTCCAAAATTAACTATTGTGAAAGTAAAAGACCATTATAAATTAGATAATCCGGTTTGGTTTTCGTTATCAGAATCGCATCAATGTTTTGCAGTAGATTATGGCAATATAAAATTCTATCATCCTGATTATTGTCCGTTTGGCGGTTTTATAATAAGAAATGCGATTTCAAAGTCTATCGATGAATACGCTACAAAAGTGGATGATTTTTTTATTGTTGGAGACAAACCAGAACTTTCAAATCTACTGAAGTTAAATAAAGAAGTTGTCTGTCTTCAAATGATTGTTTATGATAGAATCGAAATTGAAAATAAGGAACAAATAGTAAAACTTACGGACCAACATAGCGATGCCTTACAGGAGTTGGTCAACTTGGTGCAACCGGGTTATTTTAAAAGAAAAACCGCTGTATTAGGCAATTATTACGGTATTTTTAAAAATGACACTCTTGTAGCCGTAACCGGAGAGCGCATGCAAATGAATGATTTTATCGAAATAAGTGCAGTAGTCACAAATCCCGACCACATTGGAAAAGGATACGCAAAACAATTAGTTTCCCATACTGTAAATGAAATCTTCAATCAAAATAAGACTCCTTATTTACATGTGATTGAAGATAATGTAGGAGCAATACAACTTTATGAAAAATTAGGTTTCGAAATTCGCCGAAAAATTAGTTTTTGGAATATAGATTAAAAAAATAAAACTTTGCAACATAGTGTCTTTGTGGTAAAATTAAAATAATAAAAATGAAAATAATAGCAGTCATTCCCGCACGTTACGCTTCCACAAGATTTCCCGCTAAACTGATGCAGGATTTAGGAGGCAAAACGGTAATTCTAAGAACTTATGAAGCAGCAATTAATACCCAATTGTTTGATGATGTTTTTGTGGTAACCGATTCGGACTTAATTTATGACGAAATCGTTTCCCACGGAGGAAAAGCCATTCGAAGCATTAAAGAACACGAGTCGGGGAGTGATCGAATTGCAGAAGCAGTCGAAAACCTGGACGTAGATATTGTAATTAATGTGCAGGGAGACGAACCATTTATTGATGCGGAACCTTTGGCAAAAGTGATTGAAGTTTTTAGAAATGATTTGGATGAAAAAGTTGATTTGGCTTCTTTAATGCGTGAAATTAAAAATGAAGAAGATATTAATAATCCCAACAATGTAAAAGTAGTAGTAGATCAGAATGGATTTGCTTTGTACTTTTCGCGTTCCGTAATTCCGTATCCCAGAGAGAAAAATGTGGGCGTTCGCTATATGCAGCACATCGGGATTTACGCGTTTCGAAAACAAGCACTTTTAGATTTTTATCATTTACCGATGAAATCATTGGAAGCATCCGAAAAATTGGAGCAATTGCGTTATCTGGAATTTGGAAAACGGATTAAAATGGTTGAAACAGCACACGTCGGGATCGGAATTGATACTCCTGAAGATTTAGAAAAAGCAAGAAAAATGCTTTAGTACGAGGAGCGAATTCACTAAATGTTCTTCAGAACTATTTAGAAAAATTTAGTGAATTCGAGACAAAAAAATAAAAACTAATTTTTTACTTCACATAGGTGTTATAAATACGTCTTCGTTTAATAGTATTGTTGTAAAATTTTAAATAATCAATAAAATGTAGTAGTTTTAACCTAACTAATTTATTGACTTATGAAAAAAATAATGCTGCATCTTATTCTTTTGGGATCCGTCTATGCACAGGCACAAATGAAAGCGGATGATGTAAAAACGTTTACACTAACAAACGGAATGAAGTTTCTGGTTGTGGAGGATTTTTCAATTCCAAATGCCAATATGTATTTGTTTTATAAGGTGGGAAGCCGAAACGAATACCAAGGCATCACTGGACTTTCTCATTTTTTTGAACACATGATGTTCAATGGAGCTAAAAAATATGGTCCAAAGAGCTTTGACCAAACCATGGAATTTAACGGTGGCGCTAATAATGCATACACTACTGAAAATGTCACAGTTTATTCTAACTGGTTTCCGGCATCAGCATCTGAAGTTATATTTGATCTTGAAGGGGATAGAATTTCCAGCTTGAGTATTGATCCTGTTATGGTAGAAAGTGAAAGAGGTGTGGTATTAAGTGAACGTCGTACTGGTCTAGAAAACTCTCCATGGCGTCTATTGTCGCAGTCTGTGCAGGCAACCGCTTTTCAGGAACATCCCTACCATTGGCCAGTTATTGGGTACGAAGATGACATGAAAAACTGGACACAACAGGATCTGGAACGCTATTTTAGAACGTATTATGCTCCAAACAACTGCGTGGTAGTAGTTTCTGGCGCAATCAAAATGGAACAAGTTAAAGAATTTGCTAAAAAATACTTGGAACCTATTCCGGCACAGGCAGCTCCGCCTAAAGTCCACATTGTGGAACCTATTCAAACCGGGGAAAGAAGAATAGTTGTTAAAAAAGAAGTAGCAACCCCATATCTCATGATTGGGTATCATACTCCAGAGTCTAAAAATGAGGATTACTATGCATTGAATATTCTTAGTTCTGTTCTGTCAAGTGGGAATTCATCACGGTTGTATAGTTCATTAGTAGATCAAAAAGAACTAGCCACACAGGTATTTACTGATTTCGGAGATAGTTTTGACCCTAAGCTTTTCAATATATATGCTGTAGCTAATAAAGATGTTAAAGAGGCTGACCTAGAACAGGCAATTTATAATGAGATTGAAAAAATAAAAAAGGATGGTATCAGTGAAAACGAACTTCAGAAAATAAAAAACCAGAAACTAATGGAATTCTACTCGCAGGTGGAAACCATTGATGGAAAGTCAAATAATATAGGTACTTACGAAGTGTTTTTTGGAGATTATCGAAAAATGTTCAATGCACCGGCTAACTATAATAAAATTACTGTAGCTGATGTGCAGAATGTTGCCAAAAAATATTTTACAAAAAGTAACAGAACCGTAGGTGTATTAAAAACAAATGTAGAAGATTAACTTTATGAAACAGATCAATCAAAAACTTATCTTATTCTGTGTACTGATGATTACTAGTGCAAATCTATCGGCGCAGGGCTTTAAATTACCAAATTACACCACTTTTAAATTGCCAAACGGTCTCACCATTAACCTAATGGAGCAACATGATGTTCCTGTTATTAGTGTTTCAGCCATTCTGCCAGCCGGTGCAATTTATGATGATGATGAAGCAGGTTTAGCATCAATAACCGCTATAGCTCTTAAACATGGTACTGAAAATTTTACGAAGGTAAAGTTAGATGAAGAGTTGGACTTCATAGGAGCTGATGTAAGCACTTATGCTTCCAAGGAATTTTCAGGGCTTTCTTCGAAATTTGCAGCTAAGGATAAAGACAAAGTACTCACTATTATTAAAGAAATAGTACTGAATCCTATTTTTGATGCTACCGAGTTTGAAAAAGAAAAAAGTCGTTTATTAGTCACATTGGAACAACAAAAAGAAAGTCCAAGATCCGTAATAGGTGCTTATTTTGATTCACTTTTGTACGGTAATCATGTCTATGGTAATGTTTTAAGTGGAAATAATTCTACGGTTAGCAAATTAACGGTTAATGATATTAAGGATTTTTATAAAACAAATTACAAACCTAATAATGCTGTGATAAGTATCGTTGGAGATTTTACTACTAGTGATATGAAAGCAAAACTAGCCAAGTTGTTTTCTGGCTGGGAAAAATCACCAAAAGTAGCAGAAAACCCAGCATCAAAACCGATTAGCATTCCTACTGAAAATAAAGTATTTTTAGTCAATAAAGACGATGCAAAGGAGACTACATTTTATATTGGCGCACCAGGAGTAAACAGAAACAATCCTGATTATGTGGCTATTGATGTTGTTAATACATTATTTGGAGGACGTTTTACTTCTATGTTAAATGATGAACTTAGAGTAAATTCGGGCTTGACCTATGGTGCTTCAAGCAGATTTAGTGCTTTGAAGAATGGTGGTTCTTTTGCCATCAGCACTTTTACAGCTGTTAAAACGACACAGCAAGCAATTGATAAGGCTTTGGAAGTACTAAATAAATTACATGTAAATGGTATTGATGAAAAAGCATTAAGTTCAGCCAAAAACTATGTGAAAGGGCAGTTTCCTCCACGCTATGAAACGACAGAACAATTAGCGAACCTGCTTTCTCAAATGTTTTGGTATAATTTTGATAAATCTTTCATCGATAATTTTGAAAAAAATGTTGATAGCCTGGATTTGGCAAAAGCCAACCACATTATTGCCAAATATTTCCCTAAAGATAAGTTACAATTTGTACTTGTAGGAAAATCAGAAGACATTAGAAAGATTGCTGAAAAATATGGAAAAGTTATCGAACTGGAAATAAAGGATGATATAAAAAAAGTAAATTAATAAAAGGAAAATTGGGGATTAGGTTCCCCTATTTTTTTGGAATAAATCGCTATGTTTCTTTAGTAATTTGAGATATGTACATCAAAATTCTTACTATAACCGAAATACTAAACTAATTTATGTAAAAGTGCTTTAAGCCAGAAATTATTTTAATCGTTACTCCAGATTTTCATGATCAAAATAGCCCTTGGTTTTTATTTTGGTGGAGAAAAAATTCAGGAAAAGCACAATGAAAAATAAAAATAATAATGCTTGGGTAGTAACTAGAAATTTTCCGATTGTGGTAATTGGAAAATAATCCCCATAACCAATAGAAGAGGAGGTGACGATACTAAAATAAATCGCATCGAACCAATGTGTAAAAGCTTTGTTCAAATAACTGTCACAAGAATAGAACACCGCATACGCAAATGCAATCTCTAAATAATTAAAAAACAGTAATAGCATTGACCTTTTATAGGAACGGGGTTTTGAGAATAAATCAGATGCGAAAATCAATGTTGGAATATAAAAAACGGTTTCTAAAAAAACATAAACAAGAATCCAAATAATCCATTCCTGGCTTTGCCAATGATTTATTAAAATCAATATCGGAAAAACAACTTTTAGCAATACATAGCAATCTAAAGCTAAATCCTGATATTCAACTCCTTTTTTGCTGGCCCAATATTTTATATAAATTCCAGGGAAAAGCAATTGTGAGGAGGCAAGAATCAGCCGTACTATTTTTTCTATTCCATTATCTTCCTGATGATCGTTATTCCAAATAGAATGAATATTTTGAATCCGTTTTTGAAGGGGATTAAATTTGGGCTTAAGGCCAGTTGACATTTTTCCCAGAAGCAATTTTCTTAAAATTTTTTTCATTCACACAAAAGGATTAGATACATTATTGTAAGAGTACAAAATAATTGCGTTGCTTGAATAGTATGGATTGCAAATTTTTAGAGACAACATTTACTGTTTTAAGTTAATTTTTCAATTAGAATTAATTCATTATGAACTTCAACTCTAGGAATGGTTTTGATTTGAAATTGATTCTCATAAAATTCGGAAACATACTTTTGATTTCTTCTATTTTGACTTTCATTCAAAATCATAGTATTGAAAAGAATAAAACCTCGACTTCTTAAAAGAAAACAGACACGGCTGACGAAAAATGATTCAAACAGAAAATTTGGCATTGTTGTGTCTTGGAAGATATCAATTATGATCAAATCATATTTATTTTTGGTTTTCAAAACAAATTCAAATGCGTCTTCAATAACAATATCGAGTTGGGATATTTTATCTAAGGCAAAATATTTATTCGCGACCTTAATTATATCGGAATCAATTTCAACTCCCGTAATTTTTCCTTTAAATTCAATTTCTTCTGTCAAAGTTTTTATAACACTGCCTCCAGCAACACCCAAAACGAGAATATGTTCCATAGTGGCTATTTTTTCATAACCGATATTTTTTAAGCCTATTCTTAAAATACGTTGTAGACTCCCATAGGAATAATTGGCATTTTCAGAATCTAAAACCAGCTCACCATTGGACCAGGTCACTTCAATTGATTTACTTAATGAAGATTTCGATTGATAAATTTTTATTGGAATTAAATAACTAATTATTTTTTTAATCATTGCTGACAGTTTTACCCAAAATTACCATATTAATTATTTATTTTGTAGGAAAGAATTGAAGAATGAAGAAACAATTTTATAAATGGATATTTTTCAAGCTAATGGGTTGGAAAATAGTTGGGACAATTGATGCGAATATCAAAAAATGTGTCATGATGGTCATGCCACACACGAGTGCACATGATTTTTATTTGGGGATTTTTACCAGAGGAATAACTGGATTGGAAATGAACTGGGTTGGAAAAAAGGAATTGTTTCGTTTTCCTTTTGGATTTTATTTTAGCTATATGGGCGGTGAACCTTTAGATCGCACTGGTGGATTGAATAAAGTGGATTCAATTGCAGCAATTTTTCAACGAAAAGAAATTTTTCGTTTAGCCGTAGCACCTGAAGGGACCCGTGAAAAAGTAAGCGAATTGAAAACTGGATTTTATTATATTGCCTTAAAAGCAAATGTTCCCATAATCCCTGTTGCTTTTGATTTTAGTAAAAAAGAAGTGAAACTAGGGAATCCATTAATACCTTCAGGAAATTTAGAAGATGATATTCTTATTTTAAAAAAACATTATATAGGCGTTGAAGGTAAAATTCCTGAAAAAGGATATTCATTAGAATAAAGTTAAAAAGTTTCATTTCAAGTATGGGGAATTAAATCTCTAAAATTATACTAAGGAAAAATTTATTTAGAAATCCAGAATTTAAATCGTCGTATTCACATTCGAGTGATAATGATTCTATCTACCCGATAGAATTAAACTTGGCGCGGAATCTGGCTTGTTTTTTTAATCAGGAACATAGCTTTTGAAAGTTCCATTTTTGTAAAAAATGACAATCTTATCAATTTCACTTGAAGCAGTTTCTTTTGTTATATTTTGACTTTCCATTTTTTTTGTTTCCATCGCATTTATCGGATTCGCATTTTTAATTTCCGAGAATAAATTTTCAGCAATAATTTCGTGGTTTAAAGGGGCAGCGCTATTTTGCGTTTCAACCTCTTCTAATGCATTTTCTTTCTTATTGAGATGCTCTGTGTTTTTTGGAAATGTTCCTTTTCCATTCAAAATCCAATACAAATCAACATCAGGAAAAACGTCTAAAATTTTAAGGATAAAATCTAGACTTGGTTTGTTTCTTCCTGAAAGTAGGTGAGACAAACTCGAACGTTGTACGCCAATTTTATCTGCAAAAGAGGAGGCGTTCAGACCGTAGTAATCCAGTATAATTTCTAGTCTTTTTATAAAATCTTCTATGTTTACCATTGTAAATTGGGATTAAAAATAATCGATTTACAAATGTAACTAAATTAAGCGAAAGCACCAAAATTACAAGTGTAAATAGTGTTTATTCTAGTAATTTACATAAACTTAGTGTTTTAATAGATTAATCTAAATAATTGATAAATAATTAGTTAAAGTTGATTTTTATTTTACGTAACATTTGTCAATTAAAGGAAGTTGATGTGTCAAGGGAAGAATAAGAAAAGTGTTTACATCATTGAAATAATTCAAATTAATTCTGTTTACAAATGTAAATACAAAGATGTTTACTTTTGTAAATCAAATAGTATAGCATGAATTTAGAACAATTATTCAGTCAATATAAAGAAGAATCGATCCGTGGTCGTTATCTTACTTTAGATTCAATCGAGCCTTTATTGCAGAAATTAAACACCAATAGTCAGCTAAAAATTATTGGAAAATCAGTTCTTGGAAAACCAGTTTATTCGTATCAAATTGGAGAAGGTCAAACCAAAATTTTCCTTTGGTCTCAAATGCACGGAAATGAAAGTACTACTACCAAAGCGCTTTTTGATTTCTTAAATGTGCTTAATGGTGGTTCAGACTTAGCGCAACAATTGTTGGCGAACTTTACTTTTTGTAGTATTCCAATGTTAAATCCTGACGGAGCAACTTTATATACGCGCGAAAATGCGAATAAAGTAGATCTCAATCGTGACTCTCAAAGCCTTTCGCAACCTGAAAGCAAGATATTAAGAGCAACTTTCGAATCTTTCAAGCCTGATTATTGCTTTAATCTCCATGATCAGCGCACTATATTCGGGGTTAGTGATACAGGAAAACCTGCTACATTATCGTTTTTAGCGCCTTCTTATAATGAAGAGCGAGAGATAAATGAATCCAGATTAAAAGCAATTAATTTAATCGTAGCAATAAATGACATATTACAACATTATTTACCAAATCAAGTAGGGCGTTTTGATGATTCTTTTAATATAAATTGTATCGGAGATACTTTTCAATATTTAGGTGTTCCGACTTTGTTATTTGAAGCTGGACATTTTGCAAATGATTATGACAGGGAGGAGACAAGAAAATTTGTTTTTATGGCGCTAATTTCTAGTTTTACGACACTTAGCGAAAACGTTATAGTTGACAATGGAATTAATAAATATTTGAATATTCCTCAAAATAAAGTCGTTTTTTATGATTTAATGTACAAAAACATCAGAATAAATTATGATGGTATTGAAAAAATCACCAATTTTGCAGCACAATACAAAGAAGAGTTATTTGAAAATCAGATTTACTTTAACGCCTACATTTCACAAATTGGCGAATTAGAAAATCATTTTGGTCATTACGTGTATGATGCTAAAGGAGCGGTATATAAAGATGACTATGATAATTTTCCGAAATTAAATCAAAAAGCTGATTTTTGCTTAGATAATAACATAAAATTTGTTAACGGAATGATAAAAGTATAATATTTATATCGTTTTATTAATTTTTATGTATATTTTTATACTTTGTAATAGCAAATATTAATATTAATTAAAGAAATATGAGTAAGTTTCGTTTAGATGAAGTAGATCACCAGATATTAGATATGTTGATAGACAACACAAGAGTTCCATTTACAGATATAGCAAAAAAATTGTTAATTTCTGCGGGAACGGTGCATGTTAGAGTAAAAAAAATGGAAGATGCAGGAATTATAATGGGATCTTCATTAGTTCTGGATTATGACAAATTAGGATATTCTTTTATTGCATATGTAGGTGTTTTTCTTAACAATACGTCTCAAACAAAATTTGTTTTAGAGCGTATTAATGAAATTCCTTATGTAACAGTTGCGTCTGTAACAACAGGTAAATTTAATATTTTCTGTAAAATCAGAGCTAAAGACACTAAACATGCTAAGGATGTTATCTTTATGATTGACGATATAGAAGGCGTTTACAGAACAGAAACTATGATTTCCCTAGAAGAAAGTATAAATGATAAGAAGCGCCTAATGCATACTATTTTTAAAAATATGTAATTAATCTTGAACGCTATATTCTAAAATATAACCTCAAGTTTATTCTTGGGGTTTTTTTATGATAAATTAAGTAACTAAACCAACTACAACTGAATTATGTACACGCTGCCTAAAATAGAACGCTTTAATCAAGATGTTCTTTCGAAATATCACATTTATAATAGTGTTTTTATTACATTACCTTTTGATTCTATAGACAATACAGGCGTTTTGCTTCCTTTGTTTACAGATGTTTGTGATACAGGTTTTAAAAAACAAGAAACACCTAAAGAAATTGTCGATTTTTTTGCAAAAAGATATTTACACAACGCTTCAGAAACAGATAAAATTGATTTGATGTTTCGTTTCATTCAATATATTGAACGTCAGATTGTTTTGTTTGATGCTATTGAAGATGCTGCTTTTCCTGCAGTTAATAATATGGAGGGAAGAGGCTCGTTGAGGGATATCAAGGAGAAAGCAGATGCTAAAGATAAAGAAGAGGAATTGATTAATTTCTTAGAAGATTTCAATGTCAGAACTGTTTTGACAGCGCATCCAACACAGTTCTATCCAGGAGCAGTTCTGGGTATTATTAATGATTTGACGGATGCTATTAGAAAAAATAACTTACTGGATATTAAGCAATTGTTAGCTCAGTTAGGAAAGACTCCTTTCATTCAAAATGAAAAACCAAATCCATTCGATGAAGCGGTGAGTTTGATCTGGTATCTTGAAAATGTATTTTATAAAACTTCTGGAGAAATGGTACATTATCTTCAAAAGAATATTTTTCATGGAAATTCTATTAAAAATCCATTAATTAAGCTAGGTTTTTGGCCAGGTGGAGACCGTGATGGAAATCCATTTGTGACTACAGAGATTACTTTAAAAGTCGCAGAGCGTTTGAGAACTTCTATATTGAAATGTTATTACATTGAAATGAGAAATTTAAAACGTAAGTTAACGTTCTCGGATGTAGACACTTTAGTGTCAGAACTTGAATTTAAACTTTATCGTTCTGTTTTTTATTCACAAGGAGAGATTTTTATCACTTTGGAGGAGTTTAAGTCACAATTAAAAAAAATAAAACAAATAATTATAGATCAGCATCAATCTTTATATCTTGACGAGTTGGATGCGCTTTTAATTAAAGTAAATTTATTTGGTTTTCATTTTGCCTCTTTGGATATTCGTCAAAACAGTAAAATTCACGATGCCGTCTTTAATGATGTTGTAGAATTTTATTTAAATTCACATCCGGCTGTTTTTCCTGAGAATTATTTTGAATTATCAGAAGAGGAGAAGTTTGCTGTTCTTTCTAATGTTAATGGAGATTTAAATCCAGAAGTATTTAATAATGAAATGACCAGATCAACTATTGAATCTATTCAGGCAATAAAAACAATACAGGAAAATAATGGAGAATTTGGCGCAAATCGTTATATTATCAGTAATAATGAAAGTGCACTTAATGTAATGGAAACCTTCGCATTGTTCCGTTTGAGCAACTGGGAGAGCCCATCTGTCGATATTATTCCGCTTTTTGAATCTGTTGACGATTTGCAAAATGCACATGCTATCATGGAAAAATTATATACCAATCCTGCGTATGCGGAACATTTGGTGAACAGAAATAATAAGCAAACGATAATGCTTGGTTTTTCTGATGGTACGAAAGATGGAGGCTATTTAATGGCGAATTGGAGTATTTACAAGGCCAAAGAAGAACTTACTGAAATCTCTAGAAAATACGGTATAAAAGCTATTTTCTTTGATGGACGTGGTGGTCCTCCAGCTCGTGGTGGTGGGAAAACGCATAAATTTTATGCTTCATTAGGTCCAAATATCGAAAATAATGAGATTCAGGTTACAGTACAAGGGCAAACAATAAGTTCTAATTTTGGAACTTTGGATTCTTGTCGTTACAATTTAGAGAATTTATTAAGTGCCGGTGTAACCAATCAGGTTTTTAGTAAAGGTCAAAATGAATTATCAACGAATGAGAAAGGTATTTTAGATCAACTGGCAGGATTAGGGTACGAGAAATATTTGAGTTTTAAGAATCATCCTAAATTTATCCCTTATTTGGAGCAAATGAGTACTTTGAAATACTATGCAAAAACAAATATTGGAAGTCGTCCATCCAAAAGAAGTAAGTCAGAAAGTTTAGATTTTGCTGATTTACGAGCGATTCCTTTTGTTGGTTCTTGGAGCCAATTAAAACAAAATGTGCCAGGTTTTTTCGGAGTAGGATCTGCGTTAAAACATTTTGAAGATACAGAGCAATGGGATAAAGTTCAGGATTTATATGATAATTCTTTGTTCTTTAAAACCTTGTTGGAAAACAGTATGATGTCACTGGCAAAATCATTTTTCCCGCTAACAGCTTACATGAAAAAAGATCCTGAATTTGGAGCTTTTTGGCAAATTATCTATGATGAATTTTTAGAGACAAAGCGTTTACTTTTGAAAATTGCAGGGCATAAGGAATTAATGGAGAATTATCCTGATGGTAAAGCTTCTATACAAATAAGAGAGCATATCGTATTGCCATTGTTGACAATACAGCAATATGCTTTATTGAGAATCAATGAAATTAATAAAGAGAAAAACCCAGATATAGACTTGATTAAAGTGTATGAGAAAATTGTAACACGTTCTCTTTTTGGAAATACAAACGCAAGTAGAAATTCAGCTTAATTGTAAAAAATGAAAACAGATCAATTGCCTGTAATTGAATATTCTGAATTTAATGCAACCTATATTAAGGATGCCGGAAATGTTGAAATGATTGAAGAACTGGAGATTTGTCTTCATGATTTTATTCGTTTTGTACAAAATATTCCGATGGATAAGTTTGACTATACATATGCCGAAGGTAAGTGGACAATCAAAGATATTATTCAACACATCATTGATACAGAAAGAATATTTTCGTATCGTGCGTTGCGAATTTCCAGAAGTGATAAAACACCATTACCTGGTTTTGAAGAAAACGACTATGTAAATAATACGAATGCTAATGACAGAGGTATACAGAACTTATTGGAAGAATTATCAGCCGTTAGACATTCTAATTTGTTTCTTTTTAAAAGTTTTTCAGAAGAACAGTTAAAGAGAATTGGAACTGCCTCTAATGCTTCTATTTCAGTTCGTGCAATAGGGTTTATCCTGATTGGTCATCAAAAACATCATCAAAAGGTTTTTCAAGAAAGGTATTTATAGCTTATTCGAAACTAGTTGACCAGATTTTTAACTTGTTTTCAAAAGACATTGTATTAGCAGGACTAGTTGAAGGCATCACATAATACGTGATGCCTTTTATTTGCCCGAATTTTTTGAGAAAGTACTTATGACTTTCTTTTCCGTTAAATATAATTTTACTGATTGCTGGGAATTCCTTGAACAGGGTTTCAAAATCATTTTCTTTTTGATTTTTGATGTGGATATCCAAACTCCCTTTTCTTTCACAATTTTTCAATACATCCCACAATCCAATTTTTTTATCTTGAAGTAATTGTATTTTTTCTTCAAAAAGTTCGGATTGAGGTAAATCACCTAATATTCGGTACATTATTTTCCAAAAATGATTTCTTTTGTGCGCATAATATTCCTGCTTTTCGAGAGAGGCTATACCAGGCATTGTTCCTAAAATCAAAATTTCAGTTGTAGCATTTACAAAAGAGGAGAATGATTGTATCATGTTTTTTAGAGTACAGCGTTTTCTTTTTCAAGTATGGCTAATGCTAACCTAATTTTTCCGTAATCCATTTTCTCTTCAAAATAATCGAAATAGGGTTTCAATGCAACCGGAGATTCCAATTTTACTTGTGCTTCAGCAATATGAGATACTTCTTCTTTTGATATAAAGGGGTTTAAGTCAATTGGGGCTCCATCAAGATATAATTTAGCCAAATGGGACATAATCGTACTCAAGCCTAATTTTCGCTTTTTAGAAATTTCTTCAGCAGATAATCCGTTTTGGTACAATTCCAATGTTTCTTTGTAAGTGGTGGCCTCTTTCTTTTTCTTAACAACTTTAGATTTTTGAAAAGCAATGATAGTTTTTATAAACGGATCACCGTATTTTTCTAGTTTTGCTTTCCCAACACCATCTATTGCCAGTAATTCTTGGTCGCTTGTTGGTCTTTCGGTTTCCATTTGGCGTAAAGCCGCATCACTAAAAATAACATAGGCCGGAACAGATTCTTCTTTAGATATTTCGTAACGAAGTTTTCGCAATGTCTCAAATAGTGAATTTACGGTAGATTTGCTTTTTACTTCTTTTGCTTCTTGCTTGTCGATATTTATTTTCTGAACAGTTGTCAACAGCACTTTTTCTTCTTCAAACAAGACTTTTTTTGCAAAGGCAGTCAGTTTAATTTTGTTTTGCTGATGAAAGGCAATTTCGCAATACCCAAGATTTATAAGTTGAATCAGGTATTGATTCCAATCAAACCACGATAGATCGATGCCAACACCATATGTTTTTAAATTTTGATACTCTTTTTCATAGATATAAGCGTTTTTTGAGCCCCGCAAGAAATCAATGATTACTGGCAATGATTCGGTTTCTTGCAGTCGTATTATAGCTGACAATGCTTTTTGGGCAATAACTGTCCCATCGAAAAAGGAGGGTGGATTTTTGCAGATATCACAATTTCCACAATTCTCTGTAACCAGTTCTCCAAAATAAGAAAGTAAAATTTTTCTGCGACAACTTAACGCGTCCGCATACTGTTTCATTCGTTCTAGCTTGGCAAGCTGTACTTCGGCGTTTAAACCCTGGGAAGCAAATTTTTGCAACTGAATGACATCGCCGTAACTTTCAAATAATATGGTTTCTGAAGGTAACCCATCTCGGCCGGCACGACCAATTTCCTGATAATAACCCTCAATATTTTTAGGTAAGTTATAATGAATAACCCATCGCACATTAGATTTATCAATGCCCATTCCAAAAGCTATGGTAGCGCAAACGACCTGACAATCATCATTAATGAACTCGTCTTGGGTTGTAGAACGAATTTTAGTGTCTAAACCGGCATGATAGGCTTTTGCATTAATTCCGGTTTTTTGTAGTTTTTCAGCAAGTTCTTCCGTTGTTTTTCTGCTTAAGCAATAAACTATACCTGATTCGTTTGGCTTTTCTTGGATGAAATCTATAATCTGCTTTACTCGGTCTAATGCTGGGCGAACTTCTAAACTTAGGTTTTTTCTATCAAAAGAAGCCACGAATATTTTAGGGTTGATTAGATTTAATTGCCGGCTAATATCCTTACGAGTAGCTTTATCAGCAGTTGCAGTTAAAGCTAAGATTGGAGTAGAAGGAAAGCGATTTTTTAGATAACCCAAATTCGTATAAGCGGGACGGAAATCGTGTCCCCAAGCGGAAATGCAATGGGCTTCGTCAATAGCAATAAGACTTACGGTTAAACTATTGAAAACGTTGTCAAGATACGATAAGCTTTCCGGAGCAATGTAAACTAATTTTATAATGTTGGTTTTTAAGCTTTCAATATAAAATTGGCGTTCGGCTTCGGTTTGGCTGCTATTTATATAACAGGCATTTATACCGTTCGCTTTAAGACTGTCTACCTGATCTTTCATCAAGGCAATTAGCGGAGAGATAACGATTGTTATTCCGGGAAAAATTAATGCTGGCAATTGAAAACAGATTGATTTACCACCACCTGTCGGCATAATAGCCAAAGTATCCTGACCAAAAAGCACACAATTTATTATGTCTTCCTGATTGGGTCGGAATTTTTCGAAACCGAAGTTTTCCTTAAGTTTGGCATGCAGAATCGCTGGAGTCATTTTTGGCGTATATTTTGAATTCTAAATTAACAAAAAAAGGAACTCGTTTGGGAGTTCCTTTTATTTTTATTGAAGTCTTGAATTAATCTTCATCATCCTCATCGTCATCGTCCGATGTTGCTTTATCCTCAATATCATCGTCGTCATCGTCTCCATCATCATCTCCAGCGTCAGAATCTGGTTTGTCTATAGCATCATCGTCGTCGTCATCGATAGCGTCATCATCATCAAGTTCTAAACCGCTTATTGGTTCAACAACTGCATCGATGTCATCATCCTCGTCATAATTTTCAATTCTGTCTGCTAATTTTGTACTGACTTTTACTAAATAAATAGTGTCTTCGGTACGTACTTCGACAGCTTCTATCAATTCATTTTTAGCATTTCTAAAACGGATAATGTTTGAATCATCATATCCTTCAGGAAATTTTTCTACCAAAAGGTTCAAAATTTCATTAGTAAGTTTTGCGTAATCAACTATTACTCTTTTCATAAAGTTATTCTATAAATCTAATAAATAAGCGAAAATTAAAGGTGCTACAATGGTAGCATCGGACTCAATAATAAACTTTGGAGTTTTTATATCTAATTTACCCCAAGTAATTTTTTCATTCGGTACCGCTCCAGAGTAAGAACCATAACTGGTTGTTGAATCTGAAATCTGACAAAAATAACTCCAAAACGGAATGTCGTGCATTTCCATATCTTGGTATAACATTGGTACAACACATATTGGGAAATCTCCTGCAATTCCTCCACCAATCTGGAAGAAACCTACACCATTAGTACTGTTTTTAGGGTACCAGTCAGATAAGAAAACCATGTATTCAATACCCGATTTCATTGTTGACGCTTTCAATTCCCCTTTGATAACGTAGGATGCAAAAATATTTCCCATCGTACTATCTTCCCATCCAGGAACAATAATAGGTAAATTTTTCTCTGCAGCTGCATACATCCAACTGTCTTTCAAGTCAATTTCATAATATTCTTCAAGAACTCCTGAAAGTAACATTTTATACATAAACTCATGTGGAAAATATCTTTCTCCTTTATCATCAGCATCTTTCCAAATTTTGTAGATATGTTTTTGTAAACGACGGAATGCTTCATGTTCTGGAATGCAAGTGTCGGTAACTCTGTTTAAACCTCTTTCTAATAAATCCCACTCGTCCTGAGGAGTTAAATCTCTATAATTTGGAACTCTTTCATAATGAGAATGAGCTACTAAATTCATAATGTCTTCTTCAAGATTTGCTCCTGTACAAGAAATAATCTGAACTTTGTCCTGACGAATAATTTCTGCAAAGATCTTTCCAATCTCCGCTGTACTCATAGCACCAGCCATGCTCACCATCATTTTTGCACCATTAGCTAATTGTTGTTCGTAAGCCTTAGCTGCGTCAACTAAAGATGCAGCGTTGAAATGCAGGTAATGCTTCTCAATAAACTGACTGATTGGTCCTTTGCTCATTTTTTTAAATTTAAAGATTTAAAAATCGAAACATTGAATTTGTATTTCAAATTTAACGAATTTTTAAATTGAGTAATTGTATAATTAAAATTTATTTTTTGTCGTAACCTAATATTTTTAAAACATCATCGGAAGTTTGCTGCTCTGAAAAAACCTCAGTTGCTAAAATCCCGTTTTCATCTCTGTCTATTAGTATGTGTTTGGGTTGTGGAATCAAACAGTGGTGTAAACCACCATAGCCACCAATGGTTTCCTGATAGGCTCCAGTGTTAAAAAATCCAATATATAAGGGTTTCTCCTTGTTGTATTTGGGCAAATATATAGCATTCATATTTTGCTCAGAATTGTAATAATCATCACTATCACAGGTCAGCCCGCCCAACAAAACTCTTTCGTAAGTATCATTCCAGCGATTTACTGCTAACATGATAAAACGTTTGTTAATAGCCCATGTATCCGGCAAAGTCGTGATAAAAGAGGAATCGATCATATTCCATTTTTCTCTATCATTTTGTTGCTTTTGATACAATATCTGATAAATTGCACCACCGCTTTCACCAACTGTAAAGGATCCAAATTCTGTGAAGATATTCGGGACATCAACTTCCGCTTCGTCGCAGGCAATTTTTATCTGATTGATAATTTCGTCAATCATGTATTGGTAATCGTATTCAAATGCCAATGAGTTTTTGATTGGAAAACCACCACCAATATTCAATCCATCTAATGTAGGACATTCTTTTTTTAATGCAACATAAACTTTGATACATTTTACTAACTCATTCCAGTAATATGCATTATCATTTATACCAGTATTGATAAAAAAGTGCAACATTTTAAGTTCCAGTTTTTTATTTTCTTTGATTTCTTTTTTATAAAAAGGAACGATGTTTTTGTATCCAATTCCTAATCTTGAAGTATAGAACTCAAATTTAGGTTCTTCCTCGGCAGCAATACGAATTCCAATTTTGAATTTCCCTTTTATTTGACCTTGAAGCAAATCTAGTTCTTCATAATTATCAATAATCGGAATAGCATTTTTATGTCCGTTATTTACTAATCGAGCTATGTTTTCAATGTATTGATCTCTTTTAAAACCATTACAAATGATATAAGTACTTTTATTGATTTTGCCGTTTTCCAGTAAATTTTCAACAATATTAATGTCAAAAGCAGAGGAAGTTTCAATATGAATGTTATTCTTAAAAGCTTCATTCATGATAAATTCAAAATGAGAACTTTTTGTACAATAACAATAATAGTATTTTGCCTCGTATTTGTTTTTCTCCATCGATTTACGAAACCAGCTTTTGGCTTTGTTAATGTTGTTGGAAATTTGTGGTAAATAAGTGAATTTTAATGGCGTACCATATTTCTCCACTAGTTTCATCAAATCAATATTGTGAAACTGAAGATTGTCTTTGTTTAAAGTAAATTCTTCTTGTGGAAAGTAATAGGTTTGATTTATTAGATCAGAATATTTTGTATTCATTTAGTTTTCAGGATTTTAGATTAAATGTACGTAAAAATAAATAATCTAAAATTCAGACTCTGATATTTGCATAAATTATTTGAAGCTTTTCATTATCTGCTTTAAAATATTGAAAAAGATCAAAACTAAAGTTTCCTTTGATAGAATAAAAACGTTTCAATATTCTTAAAAAAGACATATTGTTTTGGTTTTTCTTAGAACTATAATTTCTCTTGTTTTGACTTTTTTTCATCGCAGCAAATGTAAAAAATATTATATACGTAACGCAATCCTTTTTATAAAAAAAATAATTAAGATTTATAATCCAAGAACGCTTTAAGAATTAATTCATTCTCAACCGATTGATTGATTTTTATTTTTCCGATACCTTCGATCAATGCAAACTGGATGTTACCGTATTCATTTTTTTTGTCGTGAATAAGCAATTTTAGAATAGGATCGATATCATTTTCTTCAAAAATAATGTCGTCATATATAGTCTTGATAGTTGATTTTATTTGAAAATACTCCTCTTGACTGATCAAATTTTTATGCAATGAAATATAACTTTCCAATATCATTCCTACCGCAATCGCTTCTCCGTGCAATAAAGTAGTTTTGGATTCGCTTTCTAGAAAATAGCTTTCAATCGCATGACCAAGAGTATGACCGAAATTCAATGATTTTCTAATGTTTTTTTCAGTTGGATCTTGCTTTACAATTTCGTTTTTTATTTCGACAGAACGATAAATTAATTCATCAAAATCTGCAAAATCGATAGCTTTCAAATCAAGAAATTGTTCCCAATATTCTTTGTCGTATATCAAACCATGTTTAAGCATTTCCGCAAGACCGGAACGCATTTCATTTTGTGGCAACGAAGCAAGATACTGCGTGTCAATAAGAACCATTACAGGTACATTGATAACTCCGATTTGGTTTTTTAAATTGCCTAAATCAACGCCGTTTTTACCTCCAACAGAAGCATCAACCATGGATAATAAGGTAGTAGGGATGTGAATAAAATCAACTCCTCTCTTGAATGTTGAAGCAACAAATCCACCTAGATCAGTAACAACACCACCACCTAAATTAATTACAAGACTTTTTCTATCAGCACCAAGTTCAGTTAAAACATTCCAAATTTGAACACAGGTTTCTATATTTTTATTTTGTTCTCCTGCTTCAAACTCAATGATTTCAATAGTAAGCTCCGTTTCTAAAAAGGGTAAAAATTTTGGCAAACAAAACTCATTTGTATTGCTGTCGACAATAATAAATAGGTTGGAATACTTGTTTTCTTTTAAATGAAGGTTTAATGCTTCGTATGCTTTTTCGTTGAAATGAATCGGATAATTGTTGGCTTGAATTGATTGCATCTTTATTGATTAATTGAAAGGGCAAAATAAGGTAATTTTTGCTGAATAATATTCAAAACTCTATCTATATTTGTACAAAAATATCACAAAAAATGGAAAAAATATTCAATAATACACAAGTTGCATTTGCATTAAAAAGCGATACCGAACTCGATAGAGCTTATTTTCTTTTCAAAATGATTGATAATCAGCCTTTAGTTCGAATAGGGACCGCTGTTACTAATTTTGCATTGAAAGCAAATCTTCCTGTAGAAGGTTTGATTCGCGCTACAGTTTTTGATCATTTTTGCGGCGGAGTTAATGAGGTTGATTGTCTTTCTGTAGTTGATAAAATGTTTACCAAAGGAGTTTCATCGGTTTTGGATTATTCCGTAGAAGGAAAAGAAGAAGAAGATCAGTTTGATGCTGCTCTAGAGATGACTTTAAAAACGATAGAATTTGCCAAAGAGCGTAAAGCGATTCCTTTTGCCGTTTTTAAACCAACCGGATTTGGACGTTTTGAATTGTATGAAAAATTAGGAGAAAAGCAAATCTTAACTTCTGACGAACAGGCAGAATGGGATAGGGTAGTGGAACGTTTTGATATAGTTTGTAAGGACGCACATTCTAAAAATGTAGCACTGCTCATTGATGGTGAAGAAAGTTGGATGCAAGATGCCGCCGATGATTTAGTTACCGACATGATGCGCAAGTACAATCGAGAAAAACCAATAGTTTTCAATACGTTGCAAATGTATCGTTGGGATCGTATGGATTATTTGAAAAAATTGCATGAACAAGCCAAAAAAGAAGGATTCTTTATAGGTATGAAATTAGTTCGTGGTGCATACATGGAAAAAGAAATTGCACGTGCGGAAGAGAAAGGCTACCCATCACCAATATGTGCTTCAAAAGAAGCTACAGATGAAAATTATGATGCGGCAGTACGGTACATGATTGACCATTTGGATACTATGTCTATTTTCGCAGGTACTCATAACGAGTTAAGCACCTATACTCTAATGGAATTGATGGAAGAAAAGGGAATCAAAACTATTGATGACAGAATCTGGTTTGGTCAATTGTACGGAATGAGTGACAATATTAGTTATAATCTAGCCGCCCATGGTTATAATGTTGCTAAATATTTGCCTTTCGGCCCTGTAAAAGATGTTATGCCGTACTTGATTCGTCGTGCTGAAGAAAATACTTCAGTTGCCGGACAAACCAGTCGTGAATTATCAATGATAAAAGCGGAACGAAACAGAAGAAAAGGGAAATAAAATGATATTTTTAGGTTTTGCTGAATAAAAAGTCCACAAGCAAGATTTAAATACAAAAAGAATACAAATGAAAAACTCCATTCTAGACTAATAGACTGACTGGAGTTTTTTTATTGGAATTTAGGAAGTCTAAGAGTTGCTAAATTGTAAGTTGCTTAAATTTTTGTACATTCCATTTTCTAAAGCAATTAGTTCCTGATGCGTTCCTTGCTCGGTGATTTTTCCTTTATCAAGAACCAAAATTTGATCAGCGCTTCGTATAGTGGAAAGGCGATGTGCAATAATGATACTCGTTCTTCCCTGCATTAAAATTTCTAATGCTTCTTGAACTAGTTTTTCGCTTTCACTGTCTAATGATGATGTAGCTTCATCCAGAATCAAAATACTTGGATTTTTCAGTAATGCCCTAGCAATTGCAATTCGTTGTCTTTGTCCGCCAGAAAGTTTAATTCCTCGTTCACCAACAATAGTTTCGAATTTTTCAGGAAAACCTTCAATGAAATTTAAGGCATTGGCTTGTTTTGCTGCCAGAAGAATTTCTTCCTGAGTAGCATCTGGTTTTCCGTAGGCAATATTTTCTTTGATGGTTCCACCAAATAAAATCACATCTTGCGGAACAATACTCATATTTCCTCGAAGATTTTCTAAATCATAATCGTAAATGTTTTTGCCGTCAACCAATATTTCACCACTATCAATATTATAGAAACGTAATAATAAAGATGCAATAGTCGATTTTCCAGTTCCACTTGGACCTACAATAGCTATTTTTTGCCCATAATTAGCAGTAAAACTAACATCTTTTAATACTTTAATTTCTTTTCTGGAATGGTAACTGAAAGCTACATTTTTAAAGGTAACGTTGCCTTTTATTTTATGGGCTGATGCTGCATTTTGAACAGAATTAATTTTTTCGGGAGTTTCTTCCAGTAATTCAAAAACTCTTTCAGTTGCACCGATTGCTTTTTGAATTTGTGCATAAAGTTCTGCAATCCCTCCAAATGAAGCTCCAACAAAAGTGGAGTACAATACAAACGAAATTAATTGTCCTACACTCATTTCTCCACTAATGCTCAGGCGAACACCAAACCAAACTACGGCAACAATAGCTCCAAAAAGACAAAAAATAATGAATGAAGCAAAGTATCCTCTATATTTTCCTCCTTTAATGGCTATTCTAACTACTTCTTTTATCTTGCCATTATAGCGAGCAATTTCGTACCATTCATTGGCGAAAGCTTTAACAATACTAATGCCTTGCATCGTTTCTTCCACTATAACCTGACTTTCGGCTACTTTATCTTGAACATTTTTTGAATATTTTCTGATAAATCTTCCAAAAATAACGGCTGCGACAGCTACTAGCGGTACTACTGATAACATCAACAAGGTTAGTTTGATACTTTCATTCGCCAACAAAAGAACTCCGCCGATTATTAAAATGAATTGCCTTAAGAATTCCGCTATTGTGGAAGTTAGGGTGTCTTGTATTTGTGTTATATCTGAACTAATTCTACTATTTAATTCCCCTACACGCTTTTGCGAAAAGAATGACATCGGTAGCTTAACCAGATTACTGTATAATGATAATCTAAGATTCGCTAATGTATGTTCTGTAAAATTGACGAATAAATACAATCGAAAAAACGAAAAAATGGATTGTAAAAATAAGATAGCAATTAAACCTAAAGCAATAGTATTCGCTTGTGAATTATCTTTGTTTTTTACGCAATCAATTAGCATTCCCATTAATTTAGGAAAAGCCAATGCCGTTGCTCCAGTAAATAATAGAAAAATTAGACCTACATAAAATTTCCAACGATGATTTCCCGCATATTGAAATATAATAGTCGCTTTAGTGAGAGAACTTGCAGTGATTTTTGATTTTGGTAAATCGTTTTCTTTGAATCTTGCCATTAAATATTATTTATATCGCAAATGTATGACTATAATGACTCATTACAAAAAAACAGTACTGTTTCATTAGAGAATTAAAGTGCTGCTATAGAGCATGAAAGGAAAATATATTTTTTTTTGTTTATTTTTTTTAATAATTTACTTGTAAATACAATTTCGAGGTGTATATTTGCACACCGTTAAGGGCGATTAGCTCAGCTGGTTCAGAGCACCTCGTTTACACCGAGGGGGTCGGGGGTTCGAACCCCTCATCGCCCACCATAATTTAAAAACCTCCAAAATCATTTGATTTTGGAGGTTTTTTTGATTCGAAAATTATTTTGAAATTTCTTTAATATTGATAAGTTACGGATCAAGGATCAGTCCTAAAACCTGTGGGGAAGCAAAAATTAAGCATAAATATTAGTTAGCCTAAAAAGGAAAAATGCAACGTTTCTCACTCCTCTAAATTGTGCCCTAAATGCTTTTATTTTGGCATTGAAAGATTCCGCCGAAGCATTAGTACTCCTATTATCAAAATAGTTTAAAATAGTTTGATAATGATTTACTATAGATCGTGAGATAGTATTAAAGGATTTGAAACCAGATTGATTTACTTTCTCATGCCATTTGGCTAACCTTGAAAGCCCAATAATTTTATCTGTTGTTTTCTCAAATATATTTCTCAAATCCTGAGCTAAATCGTATGCTTTTTGGATATCGGGATACAATTGGAATAATAATGCAGCACGACCTATTTGATTTTCTGACCATTTAGATTTGTTTTTATATAGGAAATAACGGCTTCTGGCTAGCAATTGCTTGAGGGTGTCTCCATTAGTTAACACCTCAGATTCGAACTTTCTATTCCCTTTTTTAGCTTTTTCTATAGCATCATTTTCCTGATCTATTGCTTGCCAACGGTATTTGATTCTGATTTCTTGTAAGGCTTCCAGGGCTAGTTTTTGAACATGGAAGCGATCGGTTACCTGTACAGCATTTGGAAAACATTTCTTGGCAATTAATCCCATATTTGCTGCCATGTCCAATGTAATCTCCGTGACTTGATTGCGCTGTTTGAGAGGGATTCTTTCAATAATAGATATTACAGCATTAGCTTTAGTTCCGGCAATCATGGCAACTATGCTCCCCTTCTTTCCTTTACCTGCTTTGTTGGTTAAAATTGTATAGAGTTCGCCATTGGAGAATGAAGTTTCATCTATTGATAAACGTTTGCCTAAGTTTTTCGCAAAGAGAAGCCATTGTTTGGCGTGTGGTAGTTGATCCCAGGCTTTGAAATCACTTAAGAAATCTTTGTATTGTTG
>NZ_JBLVPS010000030.1:0-38441 GCF_048286515.1 Flavobacterium rhamnosi
CTAAACGCCGCAAATAATATTTTGGAGAAAGGGCAATTTCTCATGGAAGCTAAAGTAGCCTGTTGAGGCAAGCTTTTTCCAAGAATCCTCAACGCTTAAGCTGGAGGAGTTGTCAATTAGTTTCATTAGAAAACTATATTAATCAATTAAGGTGATTTTTTTTTGCACAAAACATACTATACGGTATGTTTTATATAACATTAATTTAAAATAACAGTAATGAAAGAATTTAAAAATAGCAGACGGAATTTTATAAATAGTGCGTTAGCAATTGGAGGTGCGGGAATTATTGCACCAAGTTTGATTTTAAATGCTAATGCAGCCACTAATACTAAAAACAATAATTTTTTTTTAGAGCGACCTAAGGTCTTGTTTTTTGATGTAAACGAAACATTGCTGGATCTTGGTATAATGAAAAAAAGTATTGGAGCTGCTCTTGGGGGCCATCCAGAGTTAGTTTCGCTTTGGTTCACAACAATGCTTCAATATTCGTTAGTAACGACAGTTGCAAACCAATACGAAGATTTTGGGAAAATTGGAGCAGCAGCACTTACAATGGTTGCACGCAATACTGGTATTGCTATATCCGATAAACAAGCTAAAGATGCTATTGTGCCCATTTTATCATTACCCGCACATCCGGAAGTGAAGGAAGCACTATTACTATTGAAAAAACACGGGTTTAAAGTTGTTTCCTTCACTAATTCATCCAATAAAGCTGTAGAGGCTCAGCTTAAACATGCTGGGATTTATGATTTATTTGATGATAGTTTAAGTATAGAAGATATAGGCAGGTACAAGCCACATACTGATGCTTATAATTGGGCGGCCAGAAAGATGGGACTAAAACCCAATGAATGTATGCTTATAGCAGCACATGGTTGGGATATTGCCGGTGCAAATTGGTCCGGTTGGCAAACAGCATTTGTTAGCCGTCCTGGACAACAATTATATCCTCTGGCGAATTTGCCCGAAATTAATGAAAAGAATGTTCTGTTAGTTGCCCAAAAACTAATTTTAGTTTGATTCATGCACCTATGGATTGCTAAGGCTTTATTTTTCAGATTAAGTCTTCTTTTTTGAGCTTTTCCAAATGAAAAAATCCCCATCTACTTTCGTAAATTGGGGATTTTATTATATAAGGATAGTGTTTGAAATGTTATTCATTCACAATAACCCATTCTCCAGAAGACAATAGACTTTCCGCTTTTTTAAACTTCATAGTTTCGGTTTTTCCGGTAGCTACTTGTTTAACAGTTACGTTATCATTGCGATTAATTTTTGGCATATCTCGCACGATAGTTTCCGTTACTTGTCGTTGTTGCGTTTCTCCTGCTTCACGATTTATATTTTCGCTGTTCGGAATTTCGTCTTTACTCAATTTGAAGTCTTCTTTCTGACGAACTTCTTTTGCTTCTTGAATTTGCTGATTTTCCTGAGCCGGTAAATCACCTTTGAACAAGAATGAAATAACTTCTTTGTTTACGTTGTCTAACATTCCTCTAAACAAATTGAAAGCTTCCAGTTTGTAAATAAGTAAAGGATCTTTTTGTTCATGAACTGCCAGTTGAACCGATTGTTTCAACTCATCCATTTTACGTAAGTGTTTTTTCCAAGCTTCATCGACAATAGACAAAGTGATATTTTTCTCAAAATCAGCAACGAGTTGTGCTCCTTCAGTATCGTATGCTTTTTTCAAATCAGTAACAACACTCAAAGTTTTGATTCCATCCGTAAAGGGAACTACAATACGTTCAAATTGGTTGTTTTTATCTTCGTAAACACTTTTTATAATTGGAAATGCTTCTCTGGCGCTTCTTTCTGTTTTTTCAGTATAGAATTCAAGCGTAGCTTTGTATACTTTACCGGTCAATTCCATTTCACTCAATTTCAAAAACTCACTTTCGGTAACCGGAGAAGTAATAGAGAAATAGCGTATCAATTCGAATTCAAAGTTTTTGAAATTATTTGTTGCCTTGTTTTCGTCAATAATCAACTCGCAAGTATCATAAAGCATATTAGCAATGTCTAATTTCAATCGCTCTCCAAATAAGGCATGACGGCGACGTTTGTAAATTACTTCACGTTGTGCATTCATTACATCATCATATTCCAATAAACGTTTACGAACTCCAAAGTTGTTTTCTTCTACTTTTTTCTGGGCACGTTCTATAGACTTAGTCATCATAGAATGCTGAATCACTTCACCTTCCTGTAATCCCATTCTGTCCATTACTTTAGCTACTCTTTCAGAACCAAATAAACGCATTAGGTTGTCTTCAAGAGAAACATAAAACTGAGAACTTCCCGGGTCACCTTGACGTCCAGCACGACCACGTAACTGACGGTCAACACGACGTGAATCGTGACGCTCCGTTCCTACAATTGCGAGTCCGCCTGCCGCTTTTACTTCAGCGGATAATTTGATATCGGTACCACGACCAGCCATGTTAGTAGCAATTGTCACAACTCCTGATTTTCCTGCTTCTTCAACAATTTGAGCTTCTTGTTTGTGCATTTTTGCATTCAATACATTGTGCGTAACACCTCTCATTTTTAACATTCGGCTTAATAATTCCGAAATCTCAACTGAAGTTGTTCCGATTAATACCGGTCTTCCTGCTTTTGATAATTCGGTTACATCTTCGATTACGGCGTTGAATTTTTCACGAGTTGTTTTATAAATAAAATCCTCTTTGTCTTTTCGTGCCATTCCTCTGTTAGTAGGAATTTCAACAACGTCTAATTTATATATTTGCCATAACTCACCTGCTTCAGTTACTGCTGTTCCAGTCATACCGCCTAATTTGCTGTACATTCTGAAATAGTTTTGTAAAGTTACCGTTGCAAAGGTTTGTGTTGCAGCTTCAATTTTTACATTTTCTTTGGCTTCAATGGCCTGGTGCAATCCATCAGAATAACGACGACCATCCATGATTCGACCAGTTTGCTCATCAACAATCATGATTTTGTTGTCCATGATTACATATTCAACATCTTTTTCGAATAATGCATATGCTTTCAAAAGTTGCGTCAAAGTATGAATACGCTCGCTTTTTATACCAAAATCTTGGAATAATTTTTCTTTTTCTTCTGCTTCCCCGTCTTTGTCCAGTTTTTTCTTTTCGATAGCTGCAATTTCAGTTCCAATATCTGGAAGTACAAAAAAGTCTGGATCCGTATCTCCTGAAAGGAATTTTATTCCATTATCAGTCAATTCAACCTGGTTGTTTTTTTCTTCAATTACAAAATACAATGCTTCATCAATCTTATGCATTTCGCGATTGTTGTCCTGCATATATTGGTTTTCGGTTTTTTGAAGCAATTGTTTGATTCCTTCTTCACTTAAAAACTTAATTAAAGCTTTGTTTTTAGGTAAACTTCTATAGGCTCTCAGCAATAAGAATCCGCCTTCTTTAGTATTTCCTTCTTTGATTAATTTTTTTGCTTCAGATAAGAAACCGTTAGCCAACTGACGTTGCAAACTAACTAAGTTTTCGATTTTTGGTTTCAACTCATTAAATTCATGGCGATCTCCCTGGGGAACTGGTCCTGAAATAATTAATGGTGTTCTTGCATCATCAATCAAAACAGAATCGACCTCATCGACAATTGCATAATTGTGTTTTCTTTGAACCAAATCCTCTGGCGAATGAGCCATATTATCTCTTAAATAGTCAAAACCAAATTCGTTGTTGGTTCCGTAAGTGATATCAGCATCGTATGCTTTTTTTCTTCCTTCTGAACTTGGCTGATAATTGTCAATACATTCGACAGTCAAACCATGAAATTCGAATAAAGGTGCTTTCCATGTACTATCACGTTTTGCCAAGTAATCATTCACAGTTACCAAGTGCACTCCATTTCCAGTCAACGCATTTAAATAAAGCGGTAAGGTCGCCACTAATGTTTTTCCCTCACCCGTTTGCATTTCAGCAACTTTTCCTTCATGCAAAACCATTCCTCCGATTAATTGTACATCGTAGTGAATCATATCCCATGTAATTTCTTTACCGGCAGCACTCCAGGAATTAGCCCAGACAGCATTGTCGCCATCTAAGGTGATGTAGCTTTTAGTAGCTGAAAGTTCACGGTCTTTTGCAGTTGCAGTTACAACGATTTGCGTGTTTTCTTTAAAGCGTCGTGCTGTTTCTTTCACAACGGCAAATGCCTCAGGAAGAATTTCCAGCAACGTTTTTTCGGAGATGTCGTAAGCTTCTTTTTCCAATGCATCAATAGCGATATAAATATCTTCTCTTTTATCGATGTCCTGAATGCTTTCTACTTCTTGCTTTAGTGTGGTGATTTTAGCATCTTTATCAGCGCGATCTTGTTTTATTTTGTCTTTGAAAAACGCGGTGCGTGCTCTAAGTTCATCATTAGATAATGCCATTAGAGGATTTTCAAAAGTTTTAATTTTGTTGAGATAGGGTTGTAAAGCTTTAACATCTTTTTGAGATTTATCTCCAACAAAGACTTTAATGATACTGTTTATAAAACTCATAATATGTTTTTATTTCTGTTTGTGTAATTGTGTAAATTTAAACAAAAAAAAAGCCTCTTTTGAGACTTTTTCTTGGTTTACTTTTTAATATTCATCCTCATTCCAAAGATAATCTTCGTCTGTAGGATAATCTGGCCAAATTTCTTCCATTGATTCATATATCTCGCCTTCATCCTCAATAGATTGAAGGTTTTCTACTACTTCTAATGGAGCTCCTGCTCTAATAGCGTAGTCAATAAGTTCGTCTTTGTTAGCAGGCCACGGGGCATCACTTAAATAGGATGCTAATTCTAATGTCCAATACATCTGTTGTCGATTTAGTTTTGTGCAAAAATAAATTTTTTACTGAAAAAGACAAGTAAAAAATGATTTATTTTTTATTAAAGTTAAGAACGTTTTATTTAATGTTCAGTTTTTGGTATTTAATGTTCTGCTTGACTACTCAAACGGACTATTGTAAACTGCCAACTATTTCCTCGGAATCCATTGAACTTCCTTGGCGTTCAAATCATGAGACAACTTTCGTGCCAACACAAAAAGATAGTCAGAAAGTCGGTTCAGGTACTTGATTGCGATTTCAGCAACGGGTTCATTGTGGCTTAAATGTACTGCTAAACGCTCTGCTCTGCGACAAACACAACGGGCTATATGACAATATGACACGGTGGTATGCCCGCCAGGTAGTACAAAATGGGTCATTGGCGGCAATGCTTCTTCCATTGCATCGATTTCATTTTCCAGTAATTCAATGTCGGATTCGATAATCCCCAGTTTTTTTAAACGCAATTCGCCGTTTTTCAGGACTTCCTTTTCTGGAGGTGTAGCCAATATGGCGCCTACGGTAAAAAGGCGATCTTGAATTTCGATAAGGATTTCTTTATAATGAGCATTCATTTCCTGATCCCGAATTAAACCTATATGGGAATTCAATTCGTCTACAGTACCATAACTTTCTATACGGGCATGGTCTTTTGGTACTCTGGTTCCGCCAAAAAGCGCTGTTGTTCCTTTATCTCCAGTCTTTGTGTATACTTTCATCGAAGGTTTATTTGATTAAAAAAACAAATTTACTGTATTAATTCCACTATTGCTGCAACAAATCGCTCCAGCGAACCTTCACTAAGATTGAAATACAAATCAGGTTCAATACATTCAATTTCCATTAAATACAAATCAGCATTGATAACTATTCCGTCAACTCTGGCATATAATAAATTATCTTGAAAAGTGTGGACAATTTTCAACGCTTTTTCAATTAATTCCTGGCTTGGTTGGACCAAATTGTATTTTCCTCCAAAAAGGGATTGTACTCTAAAATCACCTTCAACAGGTTTTTTATTGACAGCATGTGAGAACTTTTTATTGAAAAAGATAAAAGAGGTTTCACCCGAAGTTTGAATTTGCGGCATGAATTCCTGTAAAAGCAATTCTTTTTCTGAAGCTATGGTTTTGTATTGTTCATTTATTTCTTGAATGTTTGTTACTTCAAAAACTTCGGTGAGATAGGAACCCGCAGAAAAAGCAGGTTTTATAACTGCTTTTTTCCAATGGGGCAGAATACTTTCGGCAAGGTTGAGATTATCTGTTTTGTCAATAAAAATAGTCGGAAGAATTGTGATTCCCTGCTTTTCCATTTCACGCAAATAAAACTTATGTATGTTTTGCCTGATTACTGAAATAGGGTTGAGGGTTTTGATTCCCAATTCTTCTATTTGGTCAAGCCAAATAGTAAATTCGGTTTCTTTTTCAAAATAATCCCAAGTATTGCGAAAAATTAAATAGTCGAAATCAGTCCAAGTAATGGTGTTATCACTCCAAATTACTGCTATAGCTTCAACATCATATTTTGCTAAAGCAGGAATTATTTTTTGATCTTCAGGATTTAAATCAGGTAGTTTTTCACAGGTTAGTATCGCAATTTTCATCTTAGGTTAGGGTGTTTGTGAATGAAGCTGTGATTTGGGGTCGCTGACCGGGTAAAACGCATTCTCTTTCTTTACAAAAAGAAAGAGATATATGCAGCTAACCTGAAATCACTTCTGAAAAATTATTTAGTAGTATCGCTTTCTATGATTCCATCTCTTAAACGAATGATTCGATGTGCATAAGCCGCAATTTCCTCTTCGTGCGTTACCAGAATTACAGTGTTTCCATTAGCATGGATGTCGCCAAAAAGTTTCATGATTTCTAGTGATGTCTTACTGTCCAGATTTCCTGTAGGTTCATCGGCTAGAATAATAGAAGGTTTGTTGACCAAAGCGCGAGCAATAGCTACCCGTTGCCTTTGTCCTCCCGAAAGCTGATTGGGCTGGTGGTCCATTCTATCGCCAAGATTTACCTGTTCCAAAACTTCAATAGCTCGTTTATTTCTATCCGATTTAGAGAATCCTGCGTAAATCATAGGTAAAGCGACATTGTCTAGCGCGGTTGTTCTTGGCAAAAGATTGAAAGTCTGAAAAACAAATCCTATTTCTTTATTGCGAATTTCAGCTAATTCATCATCCTTCATCTGGCTGACATCTTTTCCGTTCAGAATATAACTCCCGGAAGTTGGGGTGTCTAAACAACCTAATAAATTCATTAAAGTTGATTTTCCGGATCCTGAAGGCCCCATTAATGCCACATATTCGCCTTTGTTTATTTTTAAATCAATGCCTTTTAGGACATAAACAATTTCATTTCCCAGTACAAAATCTCGTTTGATATTGGTTATTTTTATTAGCGGGTTTGCCATTGGAATGTATGATTTTTAACCTTCGACTGTGCGTAGGGTACTATTAAGTTTTAAATTTTAAAAGTACAAAAGACTTTTGAATTATTAATAAGTAGCCATTTTTTAAATTTGTTACACTTTTTTAGTTCCGTTTAATTGACCGAAAAATCAAATTCCACATTTAGTCTTTTGGATTTTTTCGCAAAATGACATCCAGCTGTTTTATTTATAGGGAAAATATAGACCTATATTATTATATAATTTCAATCTCAGTTTATATAATTTACGCTTTTTGTGTTTTTATATCACAATTATTTTAATTAGTTTCATAATTTTTGGATATTTATTGAATATACTACAATGATGGTTATATTTGCTTGTATAATATTTAATAAATCGAATAATTATGAAAAATACACATTTGGTATTAGGTTTAGCGGTAATCGCTTTAGGATTTACATCTTGTAAAGATGAAAAAGCTGTAGAAGCAGAGAAAAAAGTTGACACTTATGTAATGTATGTAGATTCATTAGGTAATGTAACAGCTGAAGATGCTAGAGAAAACTGGGAAGGAATTGAAGCTACTTATCAAATTAGAAGTGGAGATGCCGAAGCAGCTTTAGTAAACATGAAAGACAATGCTGCGGCACAGGAACGTCTTGATGCAGCAAATGCTAAATATGAAGCTTTGAAAGCTAAAATTCAAGCTGAAAAAGAAGCTGCGCAACCCGTTGCTGATGTGACAGTAAGCTCAAAACAACAATTAAGAAATGCTTTATTTGGTCAAGGTAAAGTAGGAGATGATATGAGTTTTGCTTGGGTAAACAAAGACAATATACATAGCGTTTACCAACAGTTTATTCATACTGCTGAAGATAATAAAGACGGTTATTCTCGTGAAGACTGGGATGAAATTAAATTAATGTACGAGGCACTGGACAGTAGAAAAAATACTGTTGAAAAAGAAGGGCTTTCGTCTGACGATAACAGAAAAATTGCTGCTTTAAAATTCAAATTTGCTCCAATGTTGAAAGTAAACAGAATGGGTGCAAAATCAGGAGAAATGAAAAGAGCTAAAGAATAAACTACTTACTAATTCAAGGTTAAAAATGACAGTCAGCAATGGCTGTCATTTTTTTTGGTCCTTGTATTGTGAGAGAATCAAAGTCTAAAGAAACCATCATTTGCGAAATAGGCTGATAGGAGATGAAGGAGGATAATCCCTACCTAAATCCTAATTGTAAAATGCTCTTTTGGCTGCTCTTTTCTAAAGAATACCAATCCCCACTGAAAAATATCGATCGTTACGGTGACTTTTGGGTGTTTTCTTATTGTTTCCCATGCCTCTTCCATTTCTGGCGACCAATGAATATCATCGAATATCCAAAGCGTTTCGTTAGTTATCGTTGGGAGTAATAATTCAAAATAATCTAATGTGGCCTGTTGTTGATGATTGCCATCGAAATAGATTAGAGTATAGGCTTCAGATTTACTATTGTGAGTCCTCAGGTAACTATTAAATTCAGTTACTAAGGAATTGATATTTTTGAAATTGAATTTTTGAAATTGTTCCTGAGCAATTTTTGCAGTTTCCGGACAACCTTCAAGCGTTGTGATTTTAGCGTTTAAATTACCTAGGGCTAGTGCAGAGGTAGCTAATCCTAATGAAGTGCCAATTTCCAAAATTGATTCAGGTTGAATATAATTGACAATTCTAAATAACAATTTGGCATGTTTCGGCCTAATGCCAGCTGTTTTAGCTATTTTGCTTATGGCTCTTGTATTGGATTTGAAAACTTTTGAACCTGCACCAAAATCAGTTACTTCAATTGTATTGTTGTTTTCTAAAAGCGAATTTCTGTACTTCTTTAAAATAGAATATTCCGGTTTTGCATTCTTGTCATAAAAGCATTTTGTCAATAAGTTAAATACAAAAGGCGAATGCACAGCATGCTCATTTTTAGAGTGCCAAAGAAATTGTACGTAAGATTTTATCTGAAAAAGCATAAATTATCACACAAAGATTCACAATGAGGGTACGAAGATACAAAACCATTAGTAGTGTCAGAAAAAAAGAACCACAGCCAGTTTTTTAAAACTATATTTGCGGCCTTAATGGCTGCACTAGTAAGCAATACACGTTTTTTTATGATGGTGAAGGAAGAAATAGAGAATATAACTGCGATAACTTCGGAAGAAATTGACCGATGCATTGCTATTTTGGCACAACTGAATACCGATACAGATCAAATATTTGATATCCCGAAAGGACAGAGAACTGCCTTGATCAAAGCAGCAGGAATGTTTTCCAGACCGGATCGTGATGAGTTTTCTCGTAGAAAAAAAGATGGTAAGCTTGCTGCTAAACGAAAAATGGAAAAGAGAGATAAAACGGCCCGCAAGGAAACGGGAATCCGTCATGCTCGTGAAGCAAGTGTTTTTGTTGCACCAAAATTATTGGCTTTTAATGATCTCGTTCACAAAGAACAATTAGAATTAGAAACTCCCAGAAATTGTTACGTCTGTAAAACAGAATTTACTAAAATGCATCACTTTTACGATACAATGTGTACTGATTGTGGCGATTTTAATTATGCCAAACGTTTTCAAACAGCAGACGTAAAGGGTCAGGTAGCTGTTATTACAGGCTCTCGTTTAAAAATAGGCTATCACATCACTTTGATGCTTTTGCGTGGAGGAGCAACCGTTATTGCAACGACTCGTTTTCCGGTGGATTCTGCATTGCGTTTTTCGAAGGAAGAAGATTTCATGCAATGGGGGCATCGCTTGAAAATTCACGGATTGGATTTGAGACATATTCCAAGTGTCGAGATTTTTTGCAATTTTATTGAGCAAAAATATGAGCGATTGGACATTTTGATCAACAATGCTGCACAAACGGTAAGACGTCCTGCAGGATTCTATACGCATTTAATGGAAAATGAAGAGCGTTCCTTAGCCTCTTTACCGCAGCAAGCGCAAGAATTATTACTGGATCATACCAACTGTCTGGAGGAATTAAAAGTATTGACAACAGGAGTTTCCTCGAATCAAAACATGCCGGTAACCTGGCATGGACCAGAACCTGGAATTGGTTTGCGGGCTTCTGCTAAATTATCTCAGATTCCGTATTCTTTTGATAATGCTCTTATAGCGAATGAAGTTTTCCCGGAAGGGGAATTGGATGCCGATTTACAGCAAGTGGATTTGAGAAAGACTAACAGCTGGCGTTTACGACTGGGACAAATTGAAACGACCGAAATGATTGAAGTGCAGTTGGTGAATTCTGTGGCGCCTTTTGTTTTGTGTAATCGTCTTTCGGAAGTAATGAAAAAAGACAATACAGGACAAAAACACATTATTAATGTTTCGGCAATGGAAGGAAAGTTTCATCGCTTTTTTAAAGAAGACAGACATCCACATACTAATATGGCTAAAGCCGCTTTGAATATGCTGACACATACTTCCTCAGGAACTTTGGCAAAAGACGGTATTTTTATGAATGCAGTAGATACGGGCTGGGTAACCGACGAAGATCCTGCAGAATTAGCCAAAAGAAAACAGGAAGAAGAAGATTTTCAACCGCCATTAGATATTGTTGATGGTGCGGCACGCGTAATGGATCCATTGTTTGATGGTATTAATACGGGTAAGCATTGGTGCGGGAAGTTCTTGAAAGATTATAATCCAATTCCTTGGTAGGAATTATTCGTTTATAAAATTAAAAACCACAACAAATCTAATTCTGTTGTGGTTTTTTGTTGGTTTGCTGTACTGACGCGGATTGTAAATCAGAACTGCATAATAATTTATGAAATTTTTAGAGTTTTAAATTAGGTTCAAAACCGTTTTATTAATTAGTTTTGTTTTAAATTAATAATTTAGGGGCTGTTATTATGCAGTTTTCTTTATATTAGTGTCTTTAATATAGAATTCGATAAATATTAAAGTAGAGCATTATCTAATTTAACCACATTTTAATTTTAAATACTATGGTAATAGAGTATCAAGGGGAACAAAACGGAATTCCGACAAAATTTACTGTAAGAATCATCGGAAATAATATATCGAAAACGAGTTCAAATTACCAAATTGACTTATTGGTGGGGGACAAAAAATTGCCTACTTTTAAAACATTAATCCATAAGAGTTTGGCTAATTGTTTGAAAGAAATTTACTTGTTTCGCAAATACAACGGTATCAACTTTGATGCTTCTTCCGAGAAAGTTGCGCCTAAAGTAACCCTTTACGATTCGATTTTATATAATTATCACAAGAAGACCTTGTTTTTGGCGTAAACCATTTGCAAATGGAACAGTTTATAAAAAACAACCCCAACATTTTTTTAAAATGTTGGGGTTTTATATAGTATAAAGTGAGGTTTTATCCTTCTATTTTGGCAGAAAGCTCAAACCATCGTTCTTCTTTCTCTTCAATTTTATTGATAATGTTTTTCAATTCGTTGGCTTTCTTTTCAATGTCAGCTTCTGCAATTTTTCCATCCGAGAACAATTGTTCGATAGTTGCTTTCTGAATCTCTAAATCTTTGATTTCTCGTTCTGTTTTTTGAAATTCTTTCTGCTCGTTGAAAGTCAAATTCCCGGTTGGGTTGTTTTGTTTCCAATCTTTCTTATCCGCTTTGTTTTCTTCTTTTTGAGCTACATCAGCACTGTCTTCATAGGCTCTGAAGTCAGAATAATTTCCAGGAAAATCTTCAACCACACCGTCACCTCTGAAAATGAATAAGTGATCTACAATTTTATCCATGAAATACCTGTCGTGAGAAACCACTAAAAGACAACCCGGATAATCCAAAAGGAAGCTTTCTAAAACATTCAGTGTTACAATATCCAAATCATTGGTCGGCTCATCCAGAATCAAAAAGTTAGGATTCTGAATCAAAACCGTACACAAGTACAAACGTTTTAATTCTCCACCACTCAATCGGTCCACGAAATCGTACTGTTTTTTAGAATCAAAAAGAAAACGCTCTAATAATTGCGAAGCCGAAATCAATTTCCCTTTCATCAACGGAATAAATTCTCCGTATTCCTTAATTACATCAATAACGCGCTGCCCTGGTTTTGGATTGATTCCACTTTGGGTATAGTATCCCACTTTTATTGTTTCGCCAACTACTACTTTTCCTGCATCCAGCGGCAAGGTTCCTGTCAGTAAATTCAAGAAAGTTGATTTTCCAGTTCCGTTTTTTCCAATAATTCCAATACGTTCGCCGCGTTGAAAATCAAAACTGAAATTATCCATGATCACATGGTCTTTGAATTTTTTGGAAATTTTATGAAGCTCGATAATTTTGCTTCCCATCCGTTCCATGTTAATTTCCAGCTCGACTTTATTTTCACGACGTCGACTTTGTGCTTTTTCCTTAATGTCATAAAAATCATCCTGACGCGATTTCGATTTTGTCGTTCTCGCTTTGGGCTGACGGCGCATCCATTCCAATTCTTTTACAAAAAGATTCTGCGCTTTATCCACACTAGAATTCTCCGATGCGATGCGTTCTTCTTTTTTCTCTAAATAATAGGAGTAGTTTCCTTTATATTGGTATAGTTTCCCGTTGTCTAATTCTATGATTTCATTACATACACGTTCCAAGAAGAAACGGTCGTGTGTCACCATAAATAATGTAATGTTTTCTTTTGCAAAATAACTTTCCAGCCACTCAATCATCTCAAGATCCAAGTGATTTGTGGGCTCATCCAGAATTAATAGATCGGGACGATTAATCAAAATGATTGCTAGTGACAACCTTTTTTTCTGTCCACCCGAAAGATTTTTAACTTTAAGTTTGAAATCTTCCAGCTTCAGTTTGAACAAAATTTGCTTGTATTGTGTTTCAAAATCCCAAGCATTATGCTGATCCATTCCGTCAAAAGCTTTTTGGTACGCTTCTTCATCCTCAGGATTTTCTAATGCTTTTTCATACGCTTCAATTACTTTTAAAGTCTCATTATCCGAAGCAAAAATACTTTCTTCAATGGTCAGTTCGTCTTGCAAATTATTATTTTGCGACAAGAAAGCCATTTTTATACCTTTTCTCAAAACTACTTGTCCGGTATCTGGTTCCTCTAAACCATTAATAATACTCATAATGGTAGTTTTTCCAGAGCCATTTTTGGCTATGAAAGCAATTTTTTGGTCTTTATTGATTCCAAAAGAAATGTTTTCAAACAATGTTCTTTCTCCAAAAGATTTAGAGATATTTTCGACAGATAAGTAATTCACAAGGCTAAATTTTTTGCAAAAGTAAGCTATTAAATGACGATTTACGAATTGTTTAGTTGAATCTAAGGTTTCATTAACAATTATTGTTTCAGATAGTCGGTTAGAAACGTACTTAAATCGAATTGATGTAACTTTTGACGGATATTTATAATGGGTCTTCTGACGAAATTTTCATTGGTTAAATAATAAAGAAGCCCGTCCTGGGTACTGATGCCTTCCATCTGGTGAAACGGAAGCGCAATATTGATTTTTCTTTTATTTGCGGAAAAGAAAGTAGAACCATTATAATCGTAAAACAAATAAATAAATGGCGATAATAAGGTATTGTAACCAGCAAGAACAAGCAGCTTTTTTTTAGGTAAGTAGGTTGCGGAGGTAATCAATCCCTTTACATTATAGGATTCTTTTAGCTTTGCTATGTGCTTACCGGGAGTTTTTGGAATAACATACAAACTGGTCCTTTTTGCTTTCCATTGTTTTGTAAACAAATAGATACTGTCAGGGGAAATAATAAAGGCCTCACAGTCAAAATTCGTAGCATTGGACTTCGTTTTTGTAAAGTCAGTTTGATTTGAATACGAAAAGGAAAGTGTGTCAATTTTTGGGATGCTCAATGCAAGGGATTGTTTTGTAATTCGCAATATATGGAGGTCTTTTCTGTTTCCGGAAACATTGTTTCCGAAATCGCCAATATAGAAAAAGGCACTGTCTTGTGAAATTTCTTCCCAGTCCTTATTGGTTACATTCTTAAGTTGAATTTTATTTTGGATGCTGCCTTTGGTGTCAATAGCGTAAATAGCGGTGTCGGTATCGTCATTTAGGGTCCATAAAAGAGTATCGCTTTGTGTTAAACTAGACGTTTCTTTGAGAATTGCATCTAATTCAACGGAATATTTTGGTTTAATTTTTACCGAAGCGTAGGTACAGCTTCCATCATTAATTGTAGCAAGGGGGTTAAAGTTTTTCGAAAGAGGATCCGTACAGCCCGAAATTTGAGCGTGCGTAGGACCGATAGAAATCAGAAATAATAATAAGAATATCTTTTTCAATGAATTGAAATATATAGAACCATTAGTCGTTTTTGTTTTTCAAAAGTAATTGATTCTGAGGATTAAAATCAGAATAAGGTGTGAATATTTCGAGCTGGCATTCTTGCTTTTACTTTGTCTTTGTTTGTTTCTCCCGAAGAAAGCCCGCCTAAATGATTCACTGGAGTCCTATGGAAATACAAAGAATAAGAAAGTAATCGTGGCTAATAGGGAAGTATTTTCTGTGTTTTTAAACTTTGAACTTTTGTGTCTTTGCATCTTAAAATATATCTTTGGAAAATGCAACTATCCGTCATCATCCTCAATTACAACGTTCGGTATTTTCTCGAACAATGTATTTTAAGCGTTCAAAACGCATTAGAAGCCATTGATGGTGAAATTATTGTAATCGATAATGATTCTCAAGATGACAGTTGTGCGATGATGAAAAAGCGTTTTCCTAAAGTAAAGCTCATTCAGAATAGCGAAAATTTAGGCTTCCCAAAAGGCAATAATATTGGCGTTGCTCAAGCTCAGGGGGAGTATATATGTATTCTTAATCCTGATACTGTTGTCGCTGAAGATACATTTACTAAAGTGTTGGCTTTCGCAAGATCGCTTCTTTCTTCGCAGTCAAGAGATTCAATGGGGATTGTAGGTTGTAAACTCATAGATGGAACCGGAAATTTTCTGCCGGAAAGCAAACGTGGTGTTCCAACTCCCTGGGTGGCTTTCACTAAAATTACTGCTTTGTATAAATTATTTCCCAAAGCACGATTATTCGGTAAATATTACGCGCAGCATTTAAAGGAAAGCGAAACGGGAAAAGTTGATATTCTTGTTGGTGCTTTTATGTTCATGAAGCGAGATTTGTTTCTTGAAGCAGGAGGATTTGATGAAGATTGTTTCATGTATTCCGATGACATTGATTTATCATATCGATTTTTGCAAAAAGGAAAATCCAATTATTATTTCCATGAAACCTCAGTTATCCATTATAAAGGGGAAAGTACAATTAAAGATGAGATGTATATGAAGCGTTTTCAGAAAGCGATGCATTTCTTCTATAAAAAGCATTTTAGTACTGAAGGTCCGGGATCCCTATTTTTTACCATTTTTATGAAAGTAGGAATTGTCTTTTTTTCTTTTGTGAAAATGTTTCAAGGAAAACCAAGCATAATAATCCCCCCCAAATCATATCTGCTTTATTCTTGTTCGGAAAAATTAGTAAAGAAATTGGCTTTGGTTTTGCAAAAAAAAGTTGCATTTCACGATTTAAAAACAGAAAAAATGGTAATTTCGTCTTCGATTACAAGAGGGAATGAAGCCGAAATAATTCTGGATAACGAATTCGTTTCTTTCAAAGAAAGTATCGCAATTCTCGAATCTTCAAGGAATAAAGGATTTACCTTTAAAATTATACCAAAAAATGCTGACTTTTTAATTGGCAGTAATAAGAGTAACGAAAGAGGTCAGATTATAAAATTAGAGTGAAAAATTACATTAAATGTAATTTATATTCAAAATATTTAGTAATTTCGCAAACTGAAAATCAAAATCACCTTTTAGGTTAACAATATGGCAAGATTTGAATTAAAGCTTCCTAAAATGGGAGAAAGCGTTGCAGAAGCGACTATTACAAATTGGTTGAAACAAGTTGGAGACAAAATTGAAGCCGATGAAGCGGTACTTGAAATTGCTACTGATAAAGTTGATAGCGAAGTGCCAAGTGAAGTTTCGGGTGTTTTAGTCGAACAATTGTTTGGTAAAGATGATTTGGTTCAGGTAGGGCAAACGATTGCTATTATTGAAACCGATAGTACAGCAGTTCCGGAAAAAGGACAAGAAGCAGTTCCGGTGGAAGTGGCAGCAATTGAGGGAACGGTTGAGGCAGCTAAAGAAGCGGTTGCGGTTCCGACAGATTTTTCAAATTCTGAAAAATTCTTATCGCCTTTGGTTAAAAATATAGCCAGGGAGGAAGGTGTTTCTGTTGTTGAATTAGAAGCGATTTCAGGAACCGGAAAAGAAGGAAGAGTTACTAAAAATGATATTTTAGAGTACGTAAAAAATAGAGGGAACCACGTTGCTGCAAAATTGACTCCGGTTGTTGAGGTTCAAAAAGCAATTTCAGCTCCAGTTGCTCAAAAAGCAGCTCCGGTATCTGTAAGCGGTGGTGATGAAATAATTGAAATGGACAGAATGCGCAAGCTAATTGCGGGTTATATGGTCGCTTCGGTACAAACATCAGCACATGTACAGTCGTTTATCGAGGTGGATGTTACGAATATTGTAAAATGGAGAGAAAAAAATAAGATTGCTTTTGAAAAGAGAGAAGGGGAGAAGTTGACTTATACTCCAATTTTCATGGAAGCAGTTGCCAAAGCTCTTAAAGATTTTCCTGGAATGAATATTTCTGTAGATGGTGATTTTATCATCAAGAAGAAAAATATTAATCTTGGAATGGCGGCTTCATTGCCGAACGGAAATTTAATTGTTCCTGTAATTAAAAATGCTGACCAATTAAATTTAGTCGGAATGGCAAAAGCAGTTAACGATTTAGGTGGTCGTGCAAAAGCAGGAAAATTAAAGCCAGACGATACGCAAGGCGGAACCTATACGGTTACCAATGTGGGGACTTTTGGGAGTGTTTTCGGAACGCCAATTATCAATCAACCGCAAGTGGGGATCTTAGCGCTGGGGGCAATCCGCAAGATGCCGGCGGTAATCGAAACTCCAGAGGGGGATTTTATTGGTATTCGTCAGAAAATGTTCTTGTCGCACAGTTACGACCATAGAGTTGTAGATGGAGCACTGGGAGGAAGTTTTGTGAAGCGAGTAGCAGAATATCTTGAAGCTTTCGACGGTGACAGAGATTTTTAAAAGTATAGCATACGATGTAAACCCGACCGATTTGAAATTGGTCGGGTTTTTGTTTTTTAAGCACAAGTGTGATTTTTTTGCATGAAATTTAATTCGCGATAATTCGCGAATTTCGTGTTTTACCTATATATTTGTACTCATACAAAATTTAAAAATGGAACTTAAACTCAATAAACCAATTTGCTTTTTCGATCTTGAAACCACAGGAATTGATATCGGAAAAGATAGAATTGTAGAAATCTCAATATTTAAAGTTTTTCCAAACGGAAATAAAGAAAGTAAAACCTGGTTAGTGAATCCAACCATTCCAATTCCTCCGCAAACAACAGCGGTGCATGGGATTACGGATGAAAAAGTAGCCAATGAGCCGACTTTTAATGAATTAGCAGTTCAGGTGTACAACATGATTAAAGACAGTGATTTGGCTGGGTTTAATTCAGATCGTTTTGATATTCCATTACTTGCTGAAGAAATGTTGAGAGCCGGAGTGGATTTTGATATGAAAGGCAGAGTTTCAGTAGATGTGCAAACCGTTTTTCATAAAATGGAAGAACGTACATTGGGCGCAGCGCACAAGTTTTATTGTGGAAAAACACTTGAAAACGCACATTCTGCCGAAGCGGATACTATGGCGACTTACGAAATATTAAAAGCGCAATTAGACCGTTATCCTGAATTGGACAATGATATGAAATCATTGTCGGAATTTACTACAAGAAAGAAAATTGCTGATTTTGCAGGAATGATTGCTTTTGATAAAGACAATGAAGAAATTTTTACTTTTGGAAAACACAAAGGAGTGAAAGTTGATAAAATTTTGGAAACGGAACCTGGTTATTTCAGTTGGATACAAAATGCTGATTTTCCTTTGTATACCAAAAAAGTCTTAACGGCAATTAAACTCCGAAAACTGAATACAAAATAGGTTTTGGATGGCGGGATTCAGATGGCAGATTGCAGTCTGAAACTTGCAGCCTGAAATCTGAAATCCAGAAAAAATGAAAATAATCTGCATTGGTAGAAATTATACTAACCATATAGAGGAGTTGCACAACGAAAGACCTGCAGAGCCTGTGGTTTTTATGAAACCGGACTCGGCTGTTTTGTTGAAACAGCATCCGTTTGTAATCCCTGAATTTTCGGAAGATGTTCACCATGAAATTGAAATTATTGTCAAAATAAATAAGGTTGGTAAATACATAGAACCTAAGTTCGCTCATAAGTATTATGACGAAATTAGTGTCGGAATTGATTTTACCGCCCGGGATTTACAAGATAAATTAAAAGCTAAAGGCTTGCCTTGGGAAAAAGCAAAAGCATTTGATGGCTCGGCGGTTATAGGAGAATTTTTACCTAAAAATCAATTTAGTTCATTAGAAAATATTACTTTTGAATTAACCAACAACAATAAAACGGTGCAAATAGGTAATTCTAATCTTATGTTGTGGAAAATTGATGAACTAATTTCACATGTTTCTCAGTTTTTTACCTTAAAAATTGGGGATATCATTTTTACAGGAACTCCAGAGGGAGTGGCGGCTGTAAAACCAGATGACGTTTTAGAAGGGTTTTTAGAAGGACAACAACTATTTAGAATACAAGTAAAATAATGGCTATAAACTACAACCTTTCAAAAGTGTACGCACTTTCAGACAACGATCCAGAATTTGTAAATGAAATTTTGACTTTGTTCGTTACTGAAGTTCCAGAAGATTTATTGCAAATCAAAGAAGGGATAAAAAAGAAAGACCATAAGCATGCTTATGCCTATGCGCACAAAATAAAACCAACGTTGGATTTAATGGGTTTAAACGTAGCTTTTGAAGAGATTCTTCAAATAGAGGCCTGGACTAAAGTTGAAGGTAAAAAGAAAGATATCAAAGAGACTTTCAAGAGTGTTAAGAATCAGGTCAATGATGCTGTTAAAGAAATCAAAAAAGACTTTGATCTGTAAAATTTTGGCATAATCTGCTGAAAAAGCGGATTGGGTTATCCGTTACAGTCTCCCGAAGAAAATCGGGAGATTTTTTACTTTATCCCTCACATAAAAAAGGAACATGCTAACTTTAGAATTCCTCTTTTCAGATTACAATCTCACAAAATAAACAGTCTTAAAAAAATGAAAGCAACCATAGTTACTATAGGTGACGAAATTTTAATAGGCCAAATTGTCGATACAAATTCTGGTTTTATTGCAAAATCACTGGACAAAATTGGTGTTGAAATTAACGAAATGATTTCGATAAGCGATGATAAAAAGCACATTTTAGATACTTTTGCAAAGCTTCAAAACACAGTGGATTTAGTGATCATTACCGGCGGTTTAGGACCAACAAAAGATGATGTTACCAAGAAGACATTTTGTGAGTATTTTGAAGATGAACTAATTGTTGATCAGAAGGTTCTGGCTCATGTTACACAGCTTATTGAAGGCTTTTACAAGCGGACAATCACCCAAATAAATAAAGATCAGGCATTGGTTCCGTCAAAATGTACAGTACTTCATAATCAGGTGGGTACGGCGCCTGGAATGTGGATGAAAAAAGAAAACACTGTCTTTATTTCGCTTCCCGGGGTTCCTTTTGAAATGAAATATTTAGTAGAGAATGAAATTATCTCAAAAGTAGTTCGGGAATATAAACGCCCCTATATCCTTCATAAAACAATTCTTACGTACGGTCAGGGAGAAAGTATGGTTGCCGAGCGTATCGAAGAATGGGAAAATAACCTTCCTGAATTTATCAAATTAGCTTATTTGCCTGCTCCTGGAAGGGTTCGTTTGCGTCTTTCAGCGCGAGGTACCAATAAAGAAAAATTAGAGGCTGCCATCGAAGAAAATGTAAAATCGCTGGATGCAATAATTCATGATATTATTGTTGGTTTTGATGATGATGAAACCTTGGAGGTTGTAGTAGGAAAAATACTGGCAAAACAAAACAGGACACTTTCAACGGCAGAAAGTTGCACAGGAGGAAAAATAGCTGAAGTTTTGACTTCGGTTTCTGGTTCTTCCAAATATTTTAAGGGAAGCGTGGTTTCTTATGCAACAGAAGTTAAAATTAATGTTTTGGGTATTCCGGAAAGCCTCATAAACGAGCATTCCGTTGTGAGTAGTGAAGTGGTTTCGGCGATGGCTTTAAGCATAAAAAAGATGATGAACACAGATTATGCAATTGCTACAACTGGAAATGCAGGACCGTTAAAAGGGGATTCAAATGCCGATATTGGAACTGTTTTTATCGCGTTGGCAACACCAAGTGAAGTAATTGTTGAAGAATTTAATTTTGGCCAACCCCGTGAAAAAGTGATAGATAGAGCGGTAATTAAAAGTTTAGAGCTATTACAGAAAGAAATTTTGAAAAATGTGTAATATTTTCTTTGCTTAATAGGTTTATTTTTCTTTTCTTTGCACCCTGATTTTGAATAACGATAAAAGATAAGTATAATGTCAAGAGTTTGTGACCTTACAGGTAAAAGAGCGATGGTAGGAAATAACGTTTCTCACGCTATGAACAAAACTAAGAGAAAATTTTCTGTAAACTTAGTTAAAAAGCGTTTTTATCTTCCAGAAGAAGATAGATGGATTACTCTAAGAGTAGCTGCATCTACGATAAAAACAATTAATAAAAATGGAATCGCTGCAGTTTTGAAAAAAGCGCAGTCAGAAGGATTTATCAAATAATCCCTTCCAAAATAAAAAAATAGCAAGATGGCAAAGAAAGGTAATAGAATCCAGGTAATTTTAGAATGTACTGAACACAAAACATCAGGTGTTGCAGGGACTTCAAGATACATAACAACAAAGAACAAAAAAAATACTCCGGACAGATTAGAGATTAAGAAATTTAATCCAATCTTGAAGCGTGTAACTGTTCATAAAGAAATTAAATAATAATTAGTCATGGCAAAGAAAACAGTAGCATCGTTACAGACATCTTCTAAGAGATTATCAAAAGCCATTAAAATGGTGAAATCTCCAGTAACAGGGGCATATACATTCGTAGAATCTATTATGACTCCAGAAGCAGTTGATGAATTCTTGAAAAAGAAGTAATTTACAATAGCATTATATAGAAAAGCTACTTTCATTCGGAAGTAGCTTTTTTATTTTTTATATTTACCGTCAGAAAATAGTATCGGGTTATTTTACTTTATACTTCATTCTTAATACTATTTATAAAATGAGTTTTTTTAAAAGAATATTTTCTTCCGAGAAAAAAGAAACATTAGACAAAGGTCTTGAAAAATCAAAAACAAATTTCTTTTCGAAGTTAACCAAAGCCGTTGCCGGAAAGTCTAAGGTTGATGACGAAGTTTTAGATAATTTGGAAGAAATTCTTGTTGCCTCAGATGTTGGTGTGAATACCACGTTGAAAATAATCACTCGAATAGAAAACCGTGTTGCTTCCGATAAATATTTGGGCATAGAGGAGCTTAATGAAATATTACGAGAGGAAATTGCCGCTTTATTAGCGGAGACAAATTCAGGTGAAGCAACCGAATTTGTTATTCCAACACAAACGAAACCGTATGTTTTAATGGTGGTAGGTGTGAATGGAGTTGGAAAAACTACAACTATAGGTAAGTTAGCGTATCAATTTAAAAAAGCAGGCTATAAAGTGGTTTTGGGTGCAGCAGATACATTTCGTGCGGCAGCCATTGATCAATTGCAAATATGGGCGGATAGAGTAGGAGTTCCTATAGTAAGACAAAATATGGGGAGTGATCCTGCTTCTGTAGCTTTTGATACCTTACAATCAGCTGTTGCGCAAGATGCGGATATTGTTATTATTGACACTGCAGGACGATTGCACAATAAAGTAAATTTAATGAATGAATTGACCAAAGTAAAGCGAGTAATGCAAAAAGTTGTTAACGATGCGCCTCACGATGTATTATTAGTTTTAGATGGTTCAACCGGTCAAAATGCTTTTGAGCAAGCTAAGCAATTTACTGCTGCCACAGAGGTTACTTGTTTGGCCGTGACCAAGCTGGACGGAACAGCCAAAGGTGGTGTTGTAATTGGGATTTCAGACCAATTCCAGATTCCAGTAAAGTATATTGGTGTGGGAGAAGGAATTGAAGATTTACAGGTTTTTAATAAGTATGAGTTTGTAGATAGTTTTTTTAAATAATTAGGCAAGTAATGAATTTTTCGTCTTTAAAAAATATACCCCCGATGTATCTTTATTTAGTGAGCATCGTTTCTTTTGTTTTAGCAAATCTTATCAGAGACAGAAGTATTGGTTTCTATTATTTTTTGTTGGTAATTGGTGTAGCTTTTTTTGTTTTAGGTTTTATAAAGCGATTGAAAACGAAGTAGGTGTTTAAAATGGCCCAATGTGGTTATTTATTGAAAGAAATAATTTTCGGAACGCCTTAGCTGCTGTTGGGAAAGGATTTTACTAAAATCTTATTTTTCATCATTTGAATTTTTCTGTTGAACGCAACATTTCATACGGTTGACAAAACAACCTTTTTTTATTTGTGCTTTTCCATTATTACAGGGTTTGCTCTAGGTATTCAATTGCTTGGAGTGTGTTAAATTTGATTAAAATAATAGTGTTTAGTGAATCATTCCTATAATAAAGCATATATTCACAAATGTTAAATGTAGTTCGTATAGAACGCGAACTTTCTTTATGTTTCAAGTTTATTATATAGAAAACAACAGTCTAAATAGGTTGTTTTAATCCTATGGCTAACATTTGATTTTTAATAGCAATACAACAAATTTCCTATTTCCCATGGTGTCCTCTGAAGAAGTACTTAAAGAACGAATCAAAGAATTAACCTGTTTGTATGATGTCTCAACCGTCATTGTGCAACATGAAGGTTCTATGGAGGCTACATTAAATACTATTTGCGCTATTTTAAAGCGTGCCTGGAGGTTTTCTGACGAAGCAATTGTAGCGTTGAAATTAGATGATTTCTATTTAACTACAGCGGTAGTTCCAGAGCAAGCCGTTTTTCAAAAATCTGAGATACGTGTCTTTCATGAATCTTTAGGTTTCGTGAAAGTGTATTATCCATCACCCAAATTTACCGATAAGCATTTTTTAAAAGAGGAAGAGAAATTGCTGAATAAGGTTTGTGCGGATATTGGTTTTTTATATGAAAAACAGTTAAATAAGGGGAAGGAAGAACAGTTGAAACGCAGTGCGGAGCGTATTGACCGATTAAGTATTTTAGGTGAGATTACTGCTGGTATTGCGCACGAGCTTAACACACCATTGGGGAATATTTTAGGATTTGCCGAGTTTATTCATGATCGAACAAAAGAAAAGCAATCAAAGCAGGATAGTTCTAAAATCATAAAAGCGGCGATCTATTCTCGGGAAGTTGTTAAAAAATTGATGTTTTTTTCTTGTGAAATGCCGCAAAACATGAGTTTTGTGAAAATAAAGCCGACTGTTTTACAAGCATTAACTTTATTAGGGCCTAATTTCAAAAAAGCGGAAGTATTTTATAAACTTAATTTTGAAAATTCTTCTTTGGAAGCGCAATTGGATACGATTCAGCTCACACAAGTATTGTTTAATATTTTGATCAATTCGATTTATGTTTCTCCTAAGTTGTCGACTATAACGGTTACCGTTTACAATGACGAAACTAATTTTTTTATTGAAATTTCTGACGAAGGACCAGGGATAAAGGACGAATATAAGGCTAAAATATTTGAACCTTTTTTTACTACAAAACCTATAGGAGAAGGATCAGGCTTAGGGCTAAGTGTAGTGCACGGAATTGTAAAGAGCCATAAAGGAGATATTGTATCTTTCAATAATAAGCCAAAAGGAACTGTCTTTCAAATACGCTTACCCTTAACTATGAAGTAATGAAACTAAAGAAAGAGAATATTCTGATTGTTGATGATAATTACGATATGCTTGAATTGCTGCAACGCAATTTGAAAGCACTTAATTTTCATACCTATAAAGCGTCTTCAGTTACGGAGGCTATTGATATTTTAAAATATAGTTCAATAGACTTATTAATTACGGATATTCAAATGCCGGGTATCAATGGGATTGAATTAATAAAATATGTGCAAGAGCATTTTCCAACTATTCCTAAACTTGTAATAACAGGATTTCCTTCTGTTGATAGTGCGATTGATGCTGTGAAATCTGGAGCTCTTGATTATTTAGCTAAACCATTTACAAATGAAGAGTTGAAAAAATCAGTTAAAAATTTAATTGATACTCTTGATAAAACTAATTTAACTATAGAGAAGAAAGGAGATCTCTCCAGTGGAGCGTCTCTTGAATATGGTGGAATTGTTGGGCAATCACAAGAGATCGTACATTTAGTTGATTTGATAGAACGCGTGAAAAATAATCGAGCGACAATTTTAATTCAAGGTGAAAGTGGTACAGGTAAGGAGCTCGTTGCCAGAGCAATTCATTATAAAGGTGCTTTTGCGTCTAATCCATTCATTGCTGTAAATTGCGGAGGCATTCCTGAAAATTTGCTGGAGTCCGAATTGTTTGGATATGTTAAAGGAGCTTTTACAGGAGCCAACGAAACCAGAAATGGATTTTTCCAAGCTGCCGCAGGAGGTACTATTTTTTTAGATGAAATTGGAACGGCACCATTATCAGTTCAGACCAGATTATTACGCGTTTTACAAGAAAAAGAAGTGAGTATGGTCGGTTCTCAAAAAGCTCAAAAAATAGAGTTGAGAATCATTGCGGCCACAAATAGTGATTTATACGAAATGTCTCAGAAGGGACTTTTCAGAGAAGATTTGTATTATAGATTAAATGTTGTCAATATTGAAACTCCTCCTCTTAGGAATCGCAAAGGCGATATAATTTTACTTATAAATACGTTTTTAAAGAAATACGGAATAGAATACAATAAACCTCTAATAGCAATTTCTGACAAAGCCACCAGAGTTTTGATGCGGCATTCTTGGCCTGGAAATGTTAGAGAGCTGGAAAACGTAATTCAGAGAATGATTATTATGAGCGGCGATGTTATAGATGTTACAGATATACCTGAATATTTAAAATATCCGATGCCTTTAGAAAAAGATGAATTAAAATCTTTAAAGGATATTGAGAAGGCATATATTCTTAAAGTGCTTTCGGCTGTTGATAATAATAAAACCAAAGCAGCAGAAATCCTGCAAATTGACCGAAAAACCTTGCGTCAAAAAATCCAGTAATATCCAATAATAGTCCTTTTTTTTGGTGGGTATTTATTCCCTTTTCGGGGAGTTTCTCCTCAATGTGTTTTCTGTTTCTTTTTTAAGCTATTTTGTTAATGTGTTGATTTTTAATTGATTGATGGTTATTTGGTTTGTAAAAAACTGGATTGGCATGCAGTTTGTCTACTGTATGTTAATTAATGATTTTTAAAATTAAAACTATTAAAATTACATGAGATGAACGTATTAAACAAACAAAAAATTAATTCCATTCCAGGTGGAATTGACGCTAATTCCATTACTCAAAAAATAAAAGGCAAGTCTGATTTTTCTACAATTGGAATCGATCCTCTACTTTTAATGAACAAAGTTCATAGTGGATTATGTGTGAATTGTGATTTTAAAAACAAGTGTTTCTGGCAAAGCATGAGCAAGATATTTTGTGAACATTATCAATAAAAACTATGATAGCTATTAAAGATTTAAAGAAAAAAAGCATGTACGAAAATGTCATGCAACAATTTAACAAGACTGCTGATTTAATCCATCTAAATCCTAATATTAGAAAGATTTTATCAATAACAAATAATGAAATTATTCTCCATTTTCCTGTAAAAATGGATAACGGTGAAGTGAAAATTTTCACAGGATATCGTGTTCAGCATAATAATGCCTTAGGGCCCTACAAAGGGGGATTGCGGTACCATCCAACTGTAGATGTGGAGGATGCTAAGGCATTGGCTATGTGGATGACTTGGAAAACATCTTTGGCGGGCTTACCGTACGGAGGTGCGAAAGGAGGTATTCAAATTGATCCACGCGATTATTCATTAGGAGAACTGGAGCGGATAACGAGACGATTTACGTATGCATTGGGTGATAATATAGGTCCAAATTATGATATTCCTGCTCCAGATGTAAATACCAATGAGCAAACAATGGCTTGGATTTCGGATACTTATATGTTAACAAAATCGCCGTCTGAGCGTTCAAACAGCCAACATGTTGTAACTGGAAAACCTATCGGATCCGGAGGCTTAGAAGGCAGAAATAGAGCAACAGGTTTTGGAGTATTTTTGACCATAAAATTATTGCAGGAAAGTAGAGGAGAAAGTCTTAAAGGGAAGAAATTTATTGTCCAGGGATTTGGAAATGTAGGGTATTGGACTTCTCATTTTCTAACCAAAGAAGGAGCAATATTAATAGCGGTTCAAGACGCACATGCAACGGTATTTAATGAAAATGGTATTTCAGTTGAAGCTTTATTTGAACACTCTAAACCCAGAAAAGGCTCTATAAAAGGTTTCAATGGAGCTGTAGAAATAGTTCCGGATAGCTTTTTTGGATTGGAATGTGATATTCTTATTCCAGCTGCCTTGGGTAACCAGATCACAGAGGAGAATGCATTTATGATTAAAGCAAAAATTATTGCTGAGGGAGCCAATGGTCCAATTGATGCAGAAGGAGAAAGAATTATCCTTGACAACGGTATAACCATTATACCCGATATTCTCTGTAATTCCGGAGGTGTAATAGGAAGCTATTTTGAATGGCTACAAAATAGAAACGGTGAATTATGGGAACTTGAAGAAGTAATGCATAAGTTGGAAAAAAAGATTTCTGAAGTTTTTAAAAAAGTAGAAGGAGTTGTTGTTGAGGGGGCGATAGATTGGAGAACCGCAGCGTATATTTTAGCTGTCACCAGAATTGAAACCGCTTACATTCAACGTGGTATTTTTCCATAAACAATTTCTTTAATCCGATTGTAAAAAGCCTTTATAGTAATTTCCGAATACTATAAAGGCTTTAATATTAATTTTTTTTAAATAAATTTATGAAATATAGTAATCTTATAATAGATAAAGACGAATATAATTCGCTGATGAGAAGTATTTCCATTTCAACCAATACTACTGATAAAACATATGCAGCTTCGATAAAAAAATTGAGTGCTGAATTAAAATCGGCAAAAATTGTAAAAAATGATACGGTACCAAAAGATGTCGTCCGTTTTAATTCCTTTGTAACCATATGCACTTCTTTTAATGTGGAAAGATGTTATCAAATAGTTCCTCCCGAAAAAAGTGATGTTCTTCAAAATAAGATTTCAATTTTATCTCCTATGGCTCTTGCTCTCTTTGGATATGCAAAAGATGATGAAATCAGTTGGGAATTTCCATCGGGAATCAGTACAATAAAAATAATTGACGTAGTGCAAAAAGGGACTGTATGAAAACACAAAAAAACAAAGTAGGCTACTGGTATAATGCGCTAATCTTTTGCCACAATGTTTCATCAAAATCCGACAAAGCCAGATTGACAGTATCGGCTGCTTCGCCCATTCTGATTACTACCATTTTCTTGCTCGGAATGACATATATTTTTTGATCATTTTTACCTAAAGCCATGAACATATCGTTTGGCGCAGTAGGAATGATACTTCCGGGAATTGTAAGCTGTGATTGTGGTATATGGTAGCTGCTTTTCCCGTTGAGCCACCACAAATAGCCGTAACCAAGGTTTATGTTTTGAGAAGTGGTTGTAGCTTCGTTACTATAACTTTCATTTAAAATAACAGTGCTATTCCATTTTCCTTTGTTGTATATTAATAAACCAAATCGCGCCATACTTCGTGTAGTACTTCCGTAAACAGAATTATTTCCAGACTGGAACCAAGCGCCATCCATTCCTATTTTGTCTTTTAATCGGGTGTTGAAGTAAGTGTTCCACGTTTGACCGCTTGCCTGAGCAACAACATCTTGCAATTTGACATACACATTGTGATACGCCCAGCGTGTTCCTGCATCTGCTTTGTATTGAAGACTTGCCGGGGAGACATCATCACCATTTGCAATGTCTTCCAGTCCGGACGTCATGTTGAGGAGGTTTTTGCAGGTGATAAGGTTTTCTTTGGCTAAAGTTGTACTGGTCCATCCTGTTCCAATGTATTGAGAAACTTTAGTATTGATGTTCAATAAACCTTCTTGTTGTGCAATTCCTGTCAGTGTTGCTGTTAGTGTTTTTCCAGCGCTTGCCCAATACCAATTGCTTGTTTCGGTATGTCCGTTAAAATAATTTTCCATTACGATTCTACCGTTTACCAGAATAATGAAACCTTTGGAATGTTTCAGCTCTAAATAATCAAGAAGTGGTTGGACAGCGGTCGGTTTCCAACCCAAACTTACAATTGATTTTGTTTCCCAGGTTGTACCTGTTAAAGGAGGAAAGTATAGCGTTTCTGTCGGTGCGGGAGCTGGACCATTAGATTCATAACTACAACAAATACAGGTAAATAGGATAAGTAAACTAAAGATTGCTTTTGACATATTTCCAGTGATTTATTTGTAATTCCTTTAAGACCAAAAATATAGAAAATAGTTTAATGTGTTCTACTATTTTTGTTTTCTTTGAATTTAATAAGTTTAACTTTGTAGTGTATGACAAAAGTCTTGTTGACTAAAAATACCTTGCCACTGATGGTAGCTGCATGCCACGATTTTTTGGCGTTGGTATCGCTAAAAACAGGAAATAACGCTAAAAAAAAACAATAATTACATGAAAAATACATTTTGGATTTTGTTTGTTTCACTCTTTTTTGTGGGGTGTCAACAAAATATAAAGCCCTCTGATATAACTAAATTAAATGGGTATTGGGAAATTGAGAAGGTTGTTTTTGAGAAAGGAAAGGACAAGGAGTATGGCATGAACGAAAATTTTGATTATTTCAAAATGGAGAAAAATAATAAGGGAATTCGGAAGAAAGTAACGCCACAAATGGACGGGACTTTTTTGGTGAATGATACTTATGAAAATGTGACGGTTCGATTCAAAGAGGATAAAGCATATTTGGACTATTCTACTCCTTATATGAAATGGAGTGAGGAAGTAATCGCTTTGTCAGAAAAAGAATTAGTGTTGTTGAATGCAGAAAAAACAGAATATCATTATAAGAAAACCGAACCAATAAATTTACTTGACGATGGCAAAAAGGTTAAATAATCAAAGTACAATAGGGGATGTTTTGAAACAAATTATCCAAGTTAACAAATTGCAGCCTGGAATGGATCAAATTGATGTGAAAGACGCATGGAAAAATCTTATGGGAAATGGTGTGAATAGTTACACCAATAATGTGGTTTTGAAAGGAAGCACTTTGTATGTAGAGCTAACTTCTTCAGTATTAAGAGAAGAATTAAGTCATGGAAGATCGAAAATTGTCGCCATGATTAACGAAGAACTGCGCCGCGATGTGGTTAAAGATGTTGTTTTGAGATAGGTGGTCTCCAATCCTAAACTATCTTCGGTTTTTAGAGTACCGGAGCAGCACTATTTATAAAACAAAACCCACCTAATTATTAATTATTAAGTGGGTTTTGTTTTATCCAAAATTTAAAAAGACTGAATTAGAACTGCTCTCTTCCAGCAAAATGGAAAGCACCTTCAATAGCTGCATTTTCATCGCTATCAGAACCGTGAACTGCATTTTCTCCAATAGAAGTAGCGTATGCTTTACGGATTGTACCTTCAGCAGCTTCAGCAGGATTTGTAGCGCCAATTAAAGTTCTGAAATCTTCAACAGCGTTGTCTTTTTCTAAAATTGCAGCAACAATTGGTCCTCTTGACATGAATTCCACTAATTCACCATAAAAAGGTCTTGCAGCGTGAACTTCATAAAATGCTTGAGCATCAGCTACAGTTAATTGTGTTAATTTCAAAGAAACAATTTTGAAACCTGCAGTTGTAATCATAGCAAGTATGTTTCCGATGTGTCCGTTAGCAACAGCATCAGGCTTAATCATTGTAAAAGTTCTATTAGTAGCCATTTTTGTATTTTTTTATATTTGGGTGCAAAAGTAGACTTTTTTTATGTGTTTGTTTTAATAAATAACCAATAAAAAGGTGTTTATTTAGGATTAACACGGTTTTTTTTAAATTTAAGCGGTAAAGACTAATTTATGTGTATAAAATGGTCCTAAAATCAAAGACCAAATAGTTACATAAAGGAAGGTCCAGTTAACGCTGTCTTGGTATTACTGAAAAGAAGAGAAAGAAATTAAAGAAAGTAGTACTAAAGCGATGTGCATAAACGAGGAAGGTCTACCTTCTCTGGTCATTCTTTTAAAGGTTGACTTAGTTTTTAGGATAGTGTGATTATTTCAAAATTAGATTGCAAAGGTTTTAATTGTTTAATCAATGCAGGAATTAAACTTTCTCCGTTTTCCAGATAGAATTCTGAAAAATTAGCTTGACGTTCCTGTAAACTTTGGTTGGGAAACAATTCGTTTTGCAAGTCGGTGATGCGTTGTAAAATATCGCTTAATTTTCTTTTCTGAGCCTTAAGTAATCGTTTCTCCAAGTTTTCCAATCCTTTAGTTTGTTTTACTTCCTGTGCTTTTACCGCGCCAATGAAAGAGTCATCCGTTTTATTTGCTATTTCATAAAGTGTCTGAAATTGTTCTTGCAATTGCTTTTTCAGATTAGTCAAATCGATTGGGAATTCCGATAATTGTTTAGTCTTAGTATTTACTAAATCCTCTTGTTTTGAAAATAAGTCGTTCCAGTTTAAATCTAATTTATCTGCTTTTTTAGTTTGCTTTTCGGTTGCTAAAAGCACCGAATTTCGAACCAATAGTATGGGAAAAGTAATGTTTGCAGCATCAAAAAAGGATTTCAATTCCAACCAATACGCAATTTCTCCGCCTCCGCCAATGTAACATAAATTAGGTAAAATTACTTCCTGATACAGCGGACGCATAATCACGTTAGGGCTAAATTTTTCAGGATGATTTTCCAAAAGTGTTAAAATTTCGATTTCAGAAAATTCAATTTTTGTATGATTTACTTTGTATTTGCCGTTTTCAAAAACGATACGTTCACGTAAATGATCCTCGATATAAAACAAATTGATTTCTCGCGGATTTACCTGAATAGTATAGTCTTTTAATTTTTCTGCTGTTTCAAGCACCAATGGATGTGAAGATTGATGTAATAGCTCTTCTTTTACAAAAGGGATGAAGTTGCGTTTTAAATCAGTATCATCAGCATCCAAAATAACTAAGCCGTAAACTCCAAAAAGAACATTCGCTAAATGTCTTGTGGCATCAGCTAAATTAGCGTGGTTGATATAAGAATCCTCAAATAATTTTTTTATTGTATTTGCATTGGTACTGGAGCCAATTTCTAATGCAAATATTTCAAGAAATTCATCTAGACCTTCTGTAGATAATCTTCCAACGGGACCAGTACTTTGGGTATTCCAACGGAATTTTTTGCCTTTAAAATTAAAATAATTGATTTCTTCAAAGTCATGGTCTTCGGTTGCCATCCAATAAATTGGAACAAAGTTATAAGTTGGATATTTCGCTTTTAATTCGGTTGTCAAATTAATAGTTGAAATGATTTTATACAAGAAATATAAGGGACCACTGAATAAATTCAATTGATGTCCAGTGGTGACAGTAAATGTATTTACATTATTTAAAGCGGCAATGTTTTGTTTGGTCAAAGCGGAACTTTCAACGCTGGTATATTGTTTTTGTAAAACCTTAATCAACGTTTTTCGAGAGGTATCATTAAAATTTATTTGCTTCTCCTGAATTTGTCCTTCAAAGTTTTCAAGCGTTGGAAATCTGTTATATAGGGATTGTAAGTTTGTCTTCTGGTCTAAATAATCATTCATCAAAGTAGAAAAATATCCGGAATTCTGATAGTTGATACAGTCGGTTGGCATAATAAATTTTTATATGTCGCTAAATTACCAATAATTATTGGAACTATAATATTTGTTACTTTCGAAAAATAGTATCATTTTTATACAAATATTTTAACATTAAGATGAAAGATAATTCAAATCCAATTCAAGAAAATTCATTAAAACACGTTCTTTTTGGCAGTTTAATAGGTACAACTATAGAGTTTTTTGATTTCTACATTTATGCAAATGCAGCCGTTTTGGTTTTTCCGAAACTGTTTTTTCCTTCAACAGATACTACCAATTCTGTTTTGCTGTCGCTAGCAACGTTTTCGATAGCGTTTCTTTCTCGACCTCTTGGTTCGGCGGTTTTTGGTCATTATGGAGATAAAATCGGTCGCAAGACTACGTTAGTAATCGCTTTGTTGACGATGGGTATTTCAACAGTGAGTATTGGTTTCTTACCGAGTTATGCTAGTATTGGAATTGCTGCTCCTTTATTATTAATGCTGTGTCGATTTGGTCAGGGAGTTGGTTTAGGTGGAGAATGGGGTGGGGCTGTATTATTGGCCATCGAAAATGCTCCGCCTAATAAGCGCGCTTGGTATGGTATGTTTCCTCAATTGGGAGCTCCAATAGGTTTATTGCTTTCTGGAGGGACTTTCTTAATTTTAACCGATACGATGAGTGCCGACGCTTTTCTGGATTACGGGTGGAGGATTCCGTTTATAGCGAGTTCGTTATTGGTTGTTGTAGGTTTTTATATTCGCTTAAAAATCACCGAAACTCCTGCTTTCGAAAATTCTAAAATAGAACAAGAAGAAGTGAAAATCCCATTTTTTACTTTATTAAAATTTTATAAAAACCAATTGATTTTTGGGACATTTGCTGCGATTACTACTTTCTTAGTGTTTTATCTCATGACCGTATTTACGCTTAGCTGGGCAACTTCTGATTTGGGTTATTCTAAAAGGGATTTTCTACTAATGCAGTTGTTTTCGGTATTGTTTTTTGCACTTTTTGTTCCTGTTTCGGCTTTAATTGCAGATCGTATTGGGCGTAGGAGGATGCTAATTTATGCCACAATAGCTATTGCTGTTTTTGGTTTTGCATTTTCTTTTTTCTTAAACTCAGGCAGTACTATTCTAGTGACTTTGTTTTTATGCCTTGGAATGGCCTTGATGGGATTTACGTATGGTCCTTTGGGTACTTTCTTGTCTGAATTATTCCCTACTACTGTTAGGTATTCAGGTACTTCTTTGGCATTTAATTTGGCAGGAATCATCGGAGCAGCTTTTGCGCCCATGATAGCGATATGGCTGGCGACGCACTACAGTTTGACTTACGTTGGTTTCTATTTGAGTACTGCGGCCTTTATCTCTTTATTTTCGTTGTTGATGATTAGCAAAAAGGAGCATAAATTTTGATGTTAAATTATCGTTTCAAACTAAAATGACCTCTGTATTCTTTTTTATTATTTCTGTTCACTACAAACTAATAATCTGTTGCGGGAAGTTGCTGACCATTGACAGTTCCGTCCCAAGAGGTGTTTTGAGTTAATTCTGTGATAAATTTTCCATAACGGTCTATTATTAATTAACTAAGGTCTAGCAGTAATTTATGTTTTAGAGAGATGATTTAAAACAATCGTAAATGAAATAAATAGCTGCAAATTACATCACAATTAAAAGAGGCTGTATTTTAGATTTGAATCCAAAGAATAAATAAAAAGGTAAGCTTTTACTTTTGTGGAAAGAACATAAATATCCCTTATTTTTGCACAAAACTTATTTCTTTTGAAAACCAAACTATTCTTAATTACGCCTCCTTTTACGCAACTGAATACACCGTATCCGGCAACCGCTTATATAAAAGGTTTTCTGAATACCAAAGACATTGAGTCTGTTCAGGCAGATTTGGGTATCGAAGTGATTTTGAAATTGTTTTCGAAAGAAGGTTTGAAGGATGTATTTACTTTTCCATCTAAAATGGAAAACCTGACACCTAATAGCCAAAGAATCGCAGCTTTACAAGACGAATATTTAAAAACTATTGATCCCGTAATTGCTTTTTTGCAAGGTAAGAATCCAACGTTGGCACTGCAGATCTGTCAGGAGGATTTCTTGCCAGAAGCGTCTCGATTTGCACAATTAGAAGAACTGGATTGGGCTTTTGGAACGATGGGGACGCAAGATAAAGCGAAACATTTAGCCACTTTGTATCTCGAGGATATTTCGGATTTCATTGTGGAGTGTGTTGATCCTAATTTTGGATTCAGCCGCTATGCAGAACGTTTGGGTCGAAGTGCCAATTCTTTTGACGAATTATACAACGCCTTACAAGAGGAACCGACCTATATTGATGCTGTACTTCTTTCGATTCTAAAAGAACGAATAGAAACGATTAAACCTACATTATTCCTAATTTCAGTACCTTTTCCAGGGAACTTATATGCCGCTTTTCGTTCCGCTCAATGGGTAAAAAAGGAGTATCCCAATATCAAGATTTCTATGGGTGGCGGTTTTCCGAACACTGAATTGCGTTCGCTTTCAGATGTACGCGTTTTTGAGTTTTTCGATTTTATTACTTTAGATGATGGAGAAATGCCAATTGAAGAGCTAATCGCCAGTATTGAAAATCCGAATTACAATTCCTATAAACGAACGTTCTTATTAGAGAACGGAAAAGTGGTTTACAAAAATAATTCACTGAAACAGGATTACAAACAATCGCAAGTGGGCACCCCGGATTATTCTGATTTGCTTTTGGATAAGTACATTTCGGTTATCGAAATTGTGAATCCAATGCACCGTATGTGGAGCGACGGTCGCTGGAACAAACTCACCATGGCGCACGGTTGTTACTGGGGGAAATGTACGTTTTGTGATATTTCTTTAGATTATATAAAAGTATATGAACCTGTTGCCGCCAGCTTATTATGCGATCGAATGGAGGAAATGATTGCCCAAACGGGTGAGAACGGATTTCATTTTGTAGACGAAGCGGCGCCGCCAGCTCTAATGCGGGCTTTGGCACTAGAAATTCTGCGTCGGAAGTTAGCCGTGTCCTGGTGGACAAACATCAGATTCGAAAAAAGTTTCACCAAAGATTTGTGTTTGCTTTTAAAAGCCTCGGGTTGCATTGCTGTTTCCGGGGGTCTCGAAGTCGCTTCTGATAGACTATTAAAATTAATTGACAAGGGCGTAACAGTCGAACAAGTCGCTAAAGTAACTCGAAATTTCACAGAAGCAGGCGTAATGGTGCATGCCTACTTAATGTATGGATATCCTACACAAACGATCCAGGAAACCGTAGACAGTCTCGAAATGGTAAGACAGTTGTTTGAAGTTGGCGTGCTGCAATCGGGATTTTGGCATCAATTTGCAATGACGGCACACAGTCCCGTGGGCTTGTATCCAGAGAAATTTGGAGTGGTCAAAGAAACCGAAATCTTGGGAACTTTCGCCAATAATGATATTAATTATACTGATGCGACAGGGATCGACCACGATAAATTTAGTTTTGGGCTCAAGAAATCTTTGTTTAATTTCATGCATGGAATCTGTTTTGACTATGAGTTGCAGGATTGGTTTGAATTTAAAATTCCAAAAACTAAAATTTCCCCTGATTTTATATTTGATGCCTTGCAAGAAGATGGTGATTTCAATATCAAACCTACTGCGAAAATCGTTTGGTTAGGAGGGAAACCATTTTTAGCGTACGTTACCAAATCCAAAAAAGGAAATTCTTGGGAAATGATGACTTTAACTTTCCACGATAAAAAAGAAAGTTTCAGCATTCAAACCAATAAAAAAGAAGGCGAATGGCTGGTGGAAATACTGCAAAAATTATCAGTTTCGAATGCTAAAGTCAACACGTTTCAAGAAATAAAATTAGATTTTGAAACACAGCTGGAAGATTTTGAATTGTTTTGGTACTCAAAACCAGTTAAAACCCTTAGAGAATTTGGTCTGTTAGTCTTGTAAATTTATTTTAAAAAGACCTATTTAAATTAGCATAAAAATTTTATTTTTCGATTACGAAAACGTTTTCTTTACTTATTTTTACAACCAAATTTAAATAAATACGCGTATGAGTATTGGTTATAAAGTAAATGTAAATAATGCTTTCCATTTTGATTTTGAAAAAGAAAGTATTTCACAACTGGATGCAGTTAGTGTGGAAGCTAATAAATTTCATATACTGCATCAAAACACCCCCTATAAAGCTGAAATCCTTACTTCTGATTTTCTTCAAAAAAGCTATACTGTAAAGGTGAATAACAACACCTATGTTGTGGCGATTTCAAATCCATTGGATATTCTTATCAAAGAAATGGGTTTTGAAGTAGGGCTCACCAAACAAATCAATTTTATTAAAGCACCTATGCCTGGATTGATTTTGGAAATCAGCGTTGTGGTGGGGCAAACTGTAAAAGAGAACGACAGCCTTATTATTTTGGGCGCCATGAAAATGGAAAACAGTTTCCTCTCTCCTCGGGAAGGCGTTATCAAAACGATTTCGGTAATGATGGGTGATGCAGTAGAGAAAGGGCAGTTATTAATTGAATTTGAATAGAGCGGAAAAGCAAGGCATCGAAGCAGTCTTTATTCTTTTAGTCTTATTAAAATATGAAAAAATTATTAGTTGCAAATAGAGGAGAAATTGCCATTAGGGTAATGAAAACCGCAAAAAAAATGGGCATTAAAACCGTGGCAGTTTATTCTACTGCAGATCGAAATGCCCCTCACGTAAAATTTGCTGATGAAGCGGTTTGGATCGGAGAAGCACCTTCAAGTCAATCCTATTTGTTAGGTAGCAAAATCATCGAAGTGGCGAAATCATTAGATGTGGATGCGATACATCCCGGTTATGGTTTCCTGAGCGAGAATGCTGATTTTGCTGAAGAAGCAGAGAAAAACGGCATCATTTTTATTGGTCCTAAGTCCAAAGCGATAAAAATTATGGGCAGTAAATTAGCAGCCAAAGAAGCCGTTAAGGAATATAATATTCCAATGGTTCCCGGTTTTGATCAAGCGATTACTGATGTCGAAAAAGCTAAAGTAGTTGCCAAGGAAATTGGTTTTCCTATACTGATCAAAGCTTCGGCTGGTGGTGGCGGAAAAGGAATGCGTGTGGTAGAAAGTGAAGCTGATTTTGAATCCCAAATGGATCGAGCCATTAGTGAAGCGATTTCGGCCTTTGGAGATGGTTCGGTTTTTATCGAAAAATATGTGGGCTCGCCCAGGCATATTGAAATTCAGGTTATGGCGGATAGTCATGGCAATGTTTTGTATTTATTCGAAAGGGAATGCAGCATCCAGCGTCGTCATCAAAAAGTGATAGAAGAGGCGCCTTCTTCGGTTTTAACACCTGAATTGCGAATAAAAATGGGTGAAGCAGCCGTTTTGGTAGCTAAGTCCTGTGATTATTTAGGGGCAGGAACGGTCGAATTTTTATTGGATGAAAATAGTAACTTCTATTTCCTTGAAATGAATACCCGTTTGCAGGTGGAACATCCCGTTACGGAATGGATTACCGGAACCGATTTGGTTGAATTGCAAATTAGAGTGGCAAGAGGAGAGGTATTGGCGATAAGGCAAGAAGATTTGAAAATAAAAGGACACGCGATGGAATTGCGTGTGTATGCCGAAGATCCGATAAATGACTTTCTTCCCAGTGTGGGCCATTTGGATGTCTATCAATTGCCGGAAGGCGAAGGCGTTCGTGTGGATAATGGTTTTGAACAAGGTATGGATATTCCTATTTATTACGACCCGATGTTGGCCAAATTAATTACCTATGGCGAAACTCGGGAAGAGGCGATTCAAATTATGCTAAAAGCCATTGATGGTTATCATGTAGAAGGCGTGGAGACGACATTGCCTTTTGGAAAATTTGTTTTTGAACATGAGGCGTTTCGTTCCGGGAAATTTGACACGCATTTCGTAAAGAACTACTACAATGCTGATGTATTGAAAGACCAAATGGCGCAAGAAGCGGAAATCGCAGCTTTGGTGGCATTGAAACAATATTTTGAAGATCAAAAAATTGTACGCTTACGATAATTTTTCAAGAAAGCCCCCATACACTTGGGTCTTTAGACGGGGGATGAATTGAAAATGCAAATACTTCTAATCATTTTAGATATAAAAGTGACAATTAAATACTTTTTTTATATATTTGTTTAATGGAAAAGCGATGGAGGAAAAGCAGAAGTGCTA
>NZ_JBLVPS010000031.1:0-38312 GCF_048286515.1 Flavobacterium rhamnosi
GCATCATGTTCTAAATAATATCAATGATACCAAATCATCAGAACTGCATAATCTTCTTCCACAATACTTCAATCAGGATTTAGTGGATTGATGCTATTGCTGGGACGCATACCTTTTAACTCGTGTTTAAATATTTTAAAAATTTCCTCTTTCAATAAATCATCATCGCAGAATAAAAAATAGTCATCTACATATCTGTACAATTCATAATCAATTCTATTTATAAAACCTTTTAACTTAATTTTTTCTTCGACGGTTTTGTCAATTCTTTGAAGAATGATTTCTGCAAAAATTCGAGAAAATTCGGGACCAATTAAAATACCATTTGTTTCACCATAATTTGAGTATTGTATGAATTTATCAAATATTCCAGAAAAATTTTTCTTTGAAGCATCAACATTTTCTTTTACAGTATCTAATCCTAAAACAGCCCAAGATATAGAATGTGTATAAATACTATCAAAACATTTTGATATATCGAATTTAAAAAGAAAGTTATATTTTTTTTCAGCCCGATGATACCTGTAGTCCTCATGAAACTTATAAATATTCGTGTATTTTTTATATGAAAAAAAAGTTTTTAAATTTTCATATTCTCTACCATTTAATTCTAAAAAATCATTTTTATCACCTTTGTTTAGTTGGTGTAATTTGTCATTAAAGAAACTGAATTTCGCAACTTGAACAGGTTTCCTAACACTGAAATTACTAATTGAACATGAATATAAAATAGATTCTTTAAAGTCTTCATAGAGTTTGATTAACTTTAATTGATTAATTGGATGTATCAATGCTAATTCCCTAAAATCTTTTTCTTTATGCGTAATTCTATATGTCAAAGGAATTTTTCTGAATTTATACTCCTCATTATTATCATATTGATGATGAAACAATATTTTTAAAATTTCTTTAAAAGCTATTAAATCATCGCCAACAAAATCATTATTAAAAACAATCTTTTCATTATCAAGACAAATGTTATTCTCAACCAAAAATCTATATAGATATCTGTTTGAAAAAGTAATTGGAATCTCATAAGGCAATACATCTGATAGTATTGCTCTCTCTTTAGGATATTGAATATATTTTTTCTTCTTACTCATTTTTCCAAATTGATTTAATTACTTCAAATTTATTCGTTACCCTATTAAATTTTTTACTGTAATACCTTTGTTCATTTTTGTTGAAATTAAAAGAATAAAAAGGTTTTTCATTAAATCCTTTTTCAAAACAAAATTTATTCAAAATATATCCAATAATTTCATCTTTATCAATCCCAATTGAATGTGTTGAATCTACACCAATTTTTAAAGGAGGTTCTATGTTTTTAAATAATATCCCCATTCTTATTTTCAAACAATTAAGACTATTATATCTGAATGTATTTAATTCAAGCATACAATTTGAATAAAAAATCCCTGCTTTTATATTCTTTTTGTTATGATTTAAATGATAATTACAAGTTAAAAATTTCAACCTGTCGAAGAGCATTTTCCTTGCCCTACTTTCATTATATTTAGAATCTTTATTATAGGTTTCGATGGATAATTTTATTCTGTTTAGATATCTATTTATTTTACCATCTGATAATTCAATTATAATATCTTGATTCTGTTTAATGAAAAATTTATATCCAAGAAATTCTAATTTTTCCTGTCTTTGCAAAGGATTCTCTAATAATCTTATATTTTGTGTTTTATCACTTCTACCTTCTAAATTATCATTAATTTCAAGTTCACTCTTATTTATGATCTTTTTAATTACTTCTTTATAATCTATTATTTGACTTTTAGTTTTTGGAGAAAAAATCGCAATAATATCATCAACATATCTTGCGTAATAAATAATGTCTGGCAACGTTTTAATTTCGTCATCAATTTCCCTCATATACAATTCCGAAAGATATGCACTAACACCAAAACCTCTTGGTATTCCCTTTCCTGCTTGCATTATTGTTATATCTTTTATTCTTTCAAATTCATAAAAAAGTCTTTTTAAAAGTTTTTTAGAAAGAGGAGAAATTAAAGTATTATTTTCTAATTTTTCAAAAAGATGATTTTGAGGAATTGATTCGTAAAATTTATGTATATCTGTGCGGATTACAACTTTAGGAAAACCATCAGAAATTAAATTATAGGTTTGTTTTATTATTTTGTTTCTGTCAGCCTGAATTACTTTAAAAGTTTTACTTAGATTTTGTTGAAGTTGCTTAATTGCAAAAAAATGAACCCCATCTTTTTTTGTTGTGTAGATTTTGTTTTGTTTATCATATTTGATTTCAAAACAAAATGGAGTTTTGTCATTATTGACAATATTAGCATATTCAGAAAATAAATTATTCCTTATTTCTTCTTTAGCTTTGTTTATTTCTTCTAATCTTTCTACATAAGAATCTGATTCTTGAATTGAAAGTGCTCTAGATTTTTTTAAATCTATTTTTTCATTTAAAACAGTATTAAATTCATAATGCTTATCAAAATATGCTTGATTTAAATGCCTTTCTTTTATATTTCCTTTTCTGTTTTCTTTTAGAAAAATTATATTAAAATTGGAACCTGAAAATGATTGATCTAGCATAATATTTTTTAAGTTTGAGATATTCCTACCTTAGAGACATTAGGTTTTTAATTTAGAATACTATTAATTTATTCACTTTTAAGCCATCATTCCTTTAACAAAAACTTCCACAAACTCCTTCATTTTAGCAATTATGCGATCACCAATTACTCTTGCTTGAAGAATACTGGGTCTATTGTCTAAACATTGAAAAACTTCATCTTTTATAGGCTCCCGACCACTGTAGATGTATGCATCTATTAATGATTTGAATTGTGCTTTGTCAAGGTGTTCCTCTTCACATAGTTTGCCTAAGGCGAGTACTTTTTGATCTTGCCAGTATTTTTCAAATTCATCTTCTATATTATCTCCATCCTTGATGTTTGGCATATTCTCATCAATGAATTTTTGTATCAGTTCTCGTTTGCTTCTTAACTGAATATCACCACCCAATAAATCAATAATTGCTTTTCTTTGAACAGCTGCATCAGATGTCTTTACTCCTTTCAATTGTGCTAACAATTTTAGGATGTAAGCAACGTTGATTTGGTCTCTATGGATTAACTCTAATTCAAAATCGATATCATCGAGTATAGAAGTCTTTTGTTTTTCAGTATCTCCTTTAACCTTTTGGTACAGGTCTAAATACTTGCTTTTGTATTTATTAAATTCTTCTTCATCAATTGGTAAATCTTCCCAATCAAAATCAGTGTAGGATTGCAATACATTCATTGCTCGCATCAATTTTCGGAAGGCTTGTACAAATTGCGCTTCATCCTCTTCGCTTTCTAAATCATTTACGCTTTGATAGGTTGGTGTAATTTCCCGTAACAGTTTCAATGCTTCGTCAAACTTTTCTGCAATGGCTTCATAATCGGGCATGGTAACTACTTCAATGGCATCTTTATTCGAAAACAAAGTAATGGCATCGTCTGTCGCTTTTTTGAGGTTTCTAAAGGACAAAATGTTCCCTTGTGACTTTTGTTCACCCAATATTCGATTGGTTCTGGAATACGCCTGAATTAAGCCGTGTTGCTTCAGGTTTTTATCTACATAAAGTGTATTTACTTTTTTAGCATCGAAACCCGTAAGCATCATATTTACTACAATTACAATATCCAAACGGTCTTTCTCATTGTTGAAGTTTTCTTTTTCCCGGTCTTTTAATCGTTGGCTTATGTTTTTAAAGTAATTCTCAAACTGTTGGCTGTCTTTGGTAGAAAAACTAGTACCATACATTTTGTTATAATCACCAATATAACTCTCTAGTTTGTCTCTGGAGTGCTTAGATTTATAGATTGTTTGCGGTTCGGCGGCCCAATCATATTCTTCATCCTCTGGAAGATAATCTTGTGCTTCGTCTGAATCTTCATTAGTGCCATAAGTAAAAATGGTGGCAATACGCAAATCATGTTCTCCTGCAGCTTTCTTTTGTTGAAAAAGATCATAATACTGAATCACATTAGCAATACTGCTTACGGCCAATAATGCTGAATAGTCTTTACTAAAGGTTTTTTGATCGTGATAAGCAATAATATAATCAACGATTTTATTGAGTCTTTTGGCTGAATCCAACACTTCTTGCTTGTCAATGTCTTCTACTTCTATATCAATAAAAGCATTGCTCTTGTTTTTGTATTTCCCTACATATTCAATCCCAAAACGCAATACATTTTGATCTCTAATAGCATCTGTAATTACGTATTTGTGCAAGCAGTTTCCAAACAAATCTTTGGTGGTGCGTTTTCCTAAATCATTCTTAGAAGCATTCTCTGCAAATATTGGTGTTCCGGTAAAACCGATTAATTGACTTTTCTCAAAGAATTTGGTAATACGGTCATGTGTTTCTCCAAATTGAGAACGGTGGCATTCATCAAATATAAAAACGATTTTCTTATGTCGCAATGATTCAATGCTGCCTTTGAAACGTTCTGAAACCGCATTATTTAACTTTTGAATGGTAGTCAAGACTAATTTTGTATTATCAGTCAATTGCCTTACTAAGGATTGTGTATTATCTGTAACATCAACACTGTCTTTTTTGAAAGCGTTGAACTCATTCATCGTTTGATAATCCAAATCTTTTCTATCCACTACAAAAACCACTTTGTAAACCTCTGGCAGTTCCATCACAATTTGGCTTGCTTTGAATGAAGTTAAGGTTTTACCTGAACCAGTGGTATGCCAGATGTAAGCGTTATCACTAGAGTTTTTAACTTGATGGATAATAGCCTCTGTAGCAAAATATTGATACGGACGCAAGATCATCATCACTTTATGGGTTTCGTTAATCACTATGTAATGAGCTATCATTTTGCCCAAGTGATTTGGGTTTAAGAAAGCAGTAGTAAACTCGGTTATCTCGGTAATGTTTTTATTGGTCTCATCTGCCCAAAAGAAGGTTTGTTTTACCGATTGCAATTTGTTATTTGCCAAATATTTGGTATTGACTCCATTACTTATCACAAACAATTGCACGTATTGAAACAAACCGTGATTGCTCCAAAAAGAATGCATTTGGTAGCGATTGATTTGATTAAAAGCTTCTTTGATTTCAATGCCCGAACGTTTCAATTCTATTTGCACCAATGGCAAACCGTTGACCAAAAGCGTTACATCAAAACGGTTTTTGTAGCTTCCTTCCAGACTGATTTGGTTGGTAACTTGAAATAAATTCTGGCAATTGTCTTCTGTATTGAAAAAACGAACATAGAATGAAGTATCATCCTCCTTGGTCAATTGAAAACGATCTCTTAGTGTTTTGGCTTTTTCAAAAACATTTCCTTTGGCTAAATGATTGAGGATAGCATCAAACTCTTTAGCAGTAAAAGAGGTTTTGTTAAACACTTCTAGCTGACTTTTTAAGTTGGAAACCAAAGCAGTACCATCCTGAATCTTTACAAATTCATAGCCTAAAGCCTGTAATTGCCTGATTAAATTGTTTTCTAATTGTGCTTCGGATTGATGGCTCATAAAACAACGTCTAAATTAAGATGATTCAAACCATTTATACTTTCCTGCTTAAATTCCCATATTTGACATTTAGACAAACTTTTTCCATTTTGTTCCCAAAATTTAACATCTTTAAAATGTTTAGGCATTTTATCCGATTTAGTATGTGTAAAAATCATATCTATAAATATCGGTGTATAGTTGATTTTATTTACCATAATACTTTCTTTTATCCTGTGAATGTATCCTAAATTTATAAGCGAGTTAAGTATGTCTTCATTCTTTTTGAATGATATATTGGGGTAAAGAATTACATTTGTATGTAAACCGTGAACTACCTCTTCTTCAATTATACCATATAATGATCTGATTTGATTTTCAGGTAAATAAGCTTCTTCACTTATTAATTCATCTTTACTTTTTTTAATTTCTCGTACAACCTGAGTAAGAACCATTCTATGAATTTTAGTTTGATTTTCTGCAATTGAAAATTTTACCATATGGCTAAAAACATCCAAGAAATATCTTGGGAGAGCTCCTGAAGCTCTAATACAATCATTAATCACAGATGTATCATTAAAAAGCTTATTAATTCGAGTTGTAGTAAGCCCTAATTTAGGATCAATACCGCATAATATTTTAAATAACAAATCCTTATTAGCTTCTAATTCGCAAAACTCTCGATCTAAATTAATAGTACTAAAATCATCTTTATGAGATAATATTTTGTTGTTTTCTTCATTTAATTTAAATCTATTAGGAACTAAACAGGCTTTATATGAAAATGCCATTTGGCTTGTTTCCTTATTAATATCATGTAAATATTGAAAAATATATGGTTGATTATTAATAGGAATTTGATAGAAATCATCTAAAATTAAAAATATCGATTTATTAAAAATTTTGAAAAAAGATTCAATGCATTTAATACAGTCTTGTTTTAATTCATCAAGGGCTTCTTGTTTAGAATAAGAGACAGAAAACTCTAAATTATTCTCATTATTGTTTTCGTTTTCCCGGGAAACTGTATAGCTAGATTCTATAGAAGCTGTGGCATTAACTGCTGCAAGATATTTGTAATCAGCTGAAATTGCTCCTAAAATCTTAAATGTTTTTGCGCTTTGTTGTTTTTGCTTACTTGATTTTATAATTTGAATTGTAGCTCCGTTAGGTGTGTGTTTTATTGCATCTAATCTGTTTAAAATATATGTTATTGTATTAAATAATTTATCGTACTCAATATTTTCATTTGTCCATATTTCTTTACTAACTAGGCCATAGCACAGAGATTTAAGCATATAAAATTTTGTTTTTGCTTTTCTCGTTACATATGGTTCCCACAATTCGTCGTTTTCTAAGTTGTCTTTTAAATCATTAAAAAGTTGCAAAAGAACCTCGACTAATGGTAAATCTGCACCTTGTCTCTGTTTACCTTGCATATCAACAACTGTTACAAGTCCATTGGCTTTTTTGATTTCTTCAATAACTTTAATTAGTAACGATGTTTTACCAGCACCTCTTCTTCCAATTATTAAGTGATTTACTTGATTTTTAAGCGTTTTAACATGATTAAACGGATCTATGTAATTGATTTGTGTATTATGATCTTTTATCTTTCGTCTTTTTATCAATTCTATTTGATCCAAAAGTTTATCTACTTCAGGAAAAGTTAGATTAAAATTAGTATAATCCTTACGTTTTGCAGGCTTATATATAGTTGTATTATTATCTTTCATTTTTATTATATTCATCTAGTAAAAATCACACAAACATTTGCTGTAACAAACCCTTTTTGAACGTTTGCGTTTGGTTGATTTGTTGATTAACACTCTCAATTTTTGCATCGATACTCGATAAAAAATCGGCTATTTTTTGTTGTTCTTCGAGAACTGGATAACTTACTTTAATACTTTTTAAATCACCTGAAGTAAATCCTTTTATAGATGTTCCTTGAGCATAACTACTTAATAAATTATTATTTTTCATAAAATAATAAGCTATATAATAAGCATCAATTTCGTTTGGAATAAAATTAGCAAAGTCTTGACTTGTGCACATTATTCTTTTACTAACTGCTAACTTTCCTACGCCAACTCTTGAAATAAAAAGGACACTATTTACAGGAATTAATTTTGTTGCACTTTCAGTAATGGCTTTCTCAGTAATGAACCTAGTTACATTTATATTTGAAATGTCATTTTCAATTAAATCAGAACTTGATATCCAAGGAATGTCTCCATCCCAATATTCTGAAATTTCAGTTGATGGAGTGCCTCCTCCTTTAAATATCCCTAAATCCCCCAACTTTTTCTCTTCCCAATCCGCATAATCATTTCCATTCTCATCTTTAAACCGTAATTTACCAGAGAACAATTGTTGCATGACGCCTTTTTTGTATTGGGATAACAATTCCTTTTTTCGGGAAAGTTGCTGTATTTTTTCATCGACAGCACTTAAAAAAGAAGCTATTTTTTGTTGTTCTGGAAGGGTTGGTCTATTAAATTTAGTATTACTAATTATACTGTTATAAAGCCTCTGTATTGTTCCACCTTCAGAATCATATTTTACGATTTGGTATATATAATATAAAAACGAATTTGTGATTAGCTTTTCATTATTATCAATCCAGACAATATTTGAATCTTGAAAATAAGCTGGTTTACCATCATAAACAACAGTTCTTCCTAAAGTTCCAGATGCTGACATCAGAATTTCACCAATTTTAGGAAATGAAAACCTTTCTATATAATTAAAATAAAGTTCGTTAGTAATATAAGCATCTGCTTCCTTTCCAAATGTTCCGATTTTGTAGAATGGAATTTCACCACTTTCAGAAGTTTCATCACTAAAAACCCTCTTGCACATCCTTATTTTACCAACATCTCCTAATTTTCTTTTCTCCCATTCCCCTTCAAATCCAGGAAATCGCAATTGTGGTAACAGAGCTATTTTTTTTTCAATATTTAAAGTTTCTGTACTCATTAAAATGGTGTTTCAATTCCTAATTCTGTACAAAAGCTTTCAATTGTTGCATCCGTTGTTTTACTAAGAACTGCCAATTCTCGTAATTCATTGGTGACAGTGGTTAAATCAACCGAATCTTCTTCTTCAAACGTATCTACATAACGAGGAATGTTCAGGTTGTAATCGTTGGTGGCAACTTCGCTTAAAAGAGCACTATGGCTGTATTTTTCTTCCACCAAACGATTTTCATAAGTGCTAATGATTTTATCAATATCTTCAGTACGCAATACGTTTTGGGTTTTCACCTTTTCGTAATGCTGGCTGGCATCAATGAACAAAATGTCTTTAGCATGTATTCTTTTTTTCTTCAAGACCAAAATACAAGTTGGTATACTCGTACCGTAAAAGATATTGGCAGGCAAACCAATTACAGCATCTAGGTAATTTTTATCTTGTATTAAATATTGGCGTATGTGTCCTTCGGCAGCACCACGAAACAAAACTCCGTGAGGCAAAACAATTGCCATAGTTCCATTATCATCGAGCTGGTGTACCATGTGTTGCACAAAGGCAAAATCAGCTTTACTGCTTGGTGCCAGTTTCCCATAAGCAGAAAAACGATCATCGTTCATAAACAAAGGACTGGCACTCCAATTAGCAGAAAAAGGAGGATTAGCAACAATAGCTTCAAAACGCATATCTAAATGTTGTGGACGCTCTAAAGTATCTTCGTTCTTAATATCAAAACGTTTGTAGTGTACATCATGCATAATCATGTTCATACGACACAAGTTATAGGTCGTAGGATTCATTTCCTGACCATAAAAAGCACTTACATCTTTTACTTCTTTAGCTACACGTAATAGCAAGGAACCAGAACCACAAGTAGGATCGTACACGCTTTTGAGTTGGTCTTTACCCGCAGTTACTAATTGTGCTAAAATGCTGCTTACTTGTTGTGGAGTATAAAATTCTCCTGCTTTCTTACCTGCACCACTTGCAAACTGTCCAATTAAATATTCGTAGGCATCACCCAGAACATCACTATCGGTATTTTCTAAATCAAAATCAATTTCATCTAAGTGAATCAGTACTTTTACAATCAATTCGTTTTTATCAGCTTCTGATTTCCCTAGTTTGTGGCTAGTTAAATCTAAGTCTGAAAACAAGTTGCCAAAATCTTCCTCGCTTTCAGAACCCATCGTACTTTGCTCAATGTGCGTGAGGACTTTGGCTAAATCCCCAAGAATGAAATTGTTTTTCCCACCTGCATTTCCTCTTCTTGCTAATTCCGAGAATAAATCAGCTGGTTCCAAGAAAAAGCCCAGTTTATCAATCGATAATTGTTTAATTTCTTGCATCAAGACTTCTTCCTCAGGATGTCCTTCGATTTCTTGAAAAGTCAAACCGTCTGGTTTTAGTATGGTGTTGGCGTACAAATCCATTTTTGTACTCAGGTACTTGTAGAATATAAAACCTAATATGTAATCTCTAAAATCGTCGGCATCCATTTTCCCACGTAGGGTGTTAGCAATATTCCAGAGTTGTTGTTCTAATTTTTGTTTTTGTTCGGCTGCCATTAAGCAATTATTGTTTTTGAATTATAATAACTGCTAAAGTATCGAATATATACGGAAGTGAAAAGAGGAAAATCCAAAATTGTAAAGAAATATCTTTCTTTTAATTTCTTTTAGTACATTTTTAGTTGTTATTCAGGTTATTCTATGACTATAAGCTAGTACCCGAAGTCGGTTTCTAAAAATAAACGCAATACATTTTAATTAAAAAACATTTATGTATAAATGTTTTTTAATTAAAATGTATTTATATTTATTAACATACATATTTTTTAATTAAAATGTATATTTATTTACATACATATTTATATATTTTTATACATAAAAATATATTTACCCTTTTGTTTAAACTAGTTTATTCTTCTATTTTACCCGAAATTCTGTAAGTTCGTTTTTCTCCAAATTTTGCTTCAGTATTATAAAACAAACCCGAGAAACTTCCGTCTTCTTGAAAAACTATTGTATTTTGGTGTTTGCATAGTAAATCTAAATATCTATTACGATCAGATTCAAATTCGGCTTCAGTAACAACAATAACTCTTATTTTAGTATATGGATCCATATTTGTTTTTTATCATAATTTTAAATTACATAGATAAACTTAGAATACAGGAAAATGTATTTTTTCATAAGTTTCAATAATAGAAGTTATTTCCAAAAATTCAATTGCAATAGGGTCGTTGCTTTCCATTTCGTCAGTAACAATTTCTATAAGTTCATTTAAACGAATATTAGAATTAACATAAGTTTGGAGTGTGATGTTTTCCATTTTAAATTAAGTTTTTTAATGATGTGTACAGAGTAATACCTTTCACCAAAATTGAATAGCTATTTGATTCTCAATTTTTTGGGTTTTCTTTTTCTTTTGCTAAATCATAAGAACTTTGTAAGTTAAGTAAATGACTTGCTGTTCCTCCAAATACTTTTTCTAATCTTAAAGCCATATCGGGAGTAATAGAGGTCTGACTATTTATGATATTTGAAAAATTAGCTTCGGTAGTTCCAAGCAGTTCAGTAATTTTGCGAATAGTCAATTTTCTACCCTCGACAAGTTCCATGTGTAGAATTTGTCCGGGATGTATTTTTTTCATTTTTCTTTCCATGATGTATATTTTTGACCCAAATTGAATAGCTATTTGACTTCTATTTTTCCTAATTCTTCAAAAACATGATTTGCAAATTTTTTAGAGTCATAATCCTCAATGCATGCTACCTCTTTTTCTAAATAGTTTTTCACGATTTCTTTTAAGAGTTCGTTAATGTCCATACCGTAATCCCTTTGGAAATAATTCTAAACATTTTACTATTTCGTTTAGATCATAAGTTATAATTTCCATATAATTTTTTTCTGCTCTCCAATAGTTTCGCAAAAAATCGTCTGTAACATCTTTGTATTCCATATTTTTATTTTTTTAGAGATTGATTAAAATTAATACTTCTGATAGATTTCGTTTTTTGTATTGCATCTATTTGATAAAGAAGTTCAAATTTTTCTTGAGGGCTTCCATTTTTTAAAATGTTTTGATTTTTAAATTTTTCAAGTTCTTTCCGGTTATACTTGAAATGTTCGTCGAATGTTTTTTCATTCATATTAATCCATTTAACCCTATCAAATCCAACTTGATACTCATTGTCACCAATCGTTCTACTAGTTAATTTTTCGTTACAGGTAGGGCTTAATTTCAATCTTTGCGTTTTATCTTTTCTGGAAACGATAATGTGTATGTGAGATTGTAAGCCGATTTTATATGTGCCTGAAATTGCTTTTCTATCAATAACTTCTTTGTCTGTTCCTTTAAATTTTCTAAAGTGCTCAATTTTGGCAAAATAGACTAAATCACCTCCAGTGTTAATTCCTTTATCTTGCCGATTGAAATTTAAAGCATAATTGACCATTATTTTTCTGCCATATTCTCTAATAAGCCGATTAAATTTTTCGAGTTCTCTCAAGTTAAAATCCCAAACACCTGTAATCTCTCTTTTTTCAGATGCCAAAAAAGCAATGTGTTCCAATTCATTTTCGCTAAAACTGATTGTTGGAGCAAAATATTTCGCATCATTTGCACCTAGTTTTCTTTTATTATTATCAATGGTACTAATAGCTTCTATTGTGCTAATATTTATTTCGGAATCATTAAAAAAACCTTGTTTCCTGCTCTCTAGTTGATAAACATCACTCGCTGAAGAAGTTTTTTTAATGATTTTGTCTAAATCTTCGTTTTCTTTTTCTAAGTAAATAGCTAATTTAGAACAACTCCCTTTATTGTCAGAACCGAGTGAACTATGAGGTTTAGATATTGGCATTATGAAAAGATAGATTTAAGTTTATCAATGGTACCGGACTTGTTTTTCTCATCTAATAATAGACAAATAGCTAAAATTGCTTGTCTATTTTTTTCTAATTCAATTGCTATAAGTTTGTTTCTGTCAGCATCATTTTTTTTAATTTCATTCATCCTTTCTGAATGCTGATTTAAGAGTTTATTTATTGCATTTATTAATTTAAGAACTTCCTCTTTATGGGAATTTTGATAATTGAAAATATCTTGCCTCAATGGTTTCAAAATATCTCGTTCCTGTACTTTTAGAAAAGAGACAATTCTTTTGTCTAAAGTAGAAATCATTTCAGAAGGATTTTTGTTTACAGCATCTTTAGGATCGATACCTGTTTTTTTGAAATAATAAATCATCTCTTTAACAAGAGAACCCAAGTTCATTCGCAAACTTTCAGATAATTTCCCAAGTTCTGTATGAGCTTTTTCATCTATAATGATACTTTTTTTAGTCATAATTATATTTTTTAAAACTGTTAATCAGTTAGTTATGTTTTTATTGTATTTGAATTATAAAATCTTATAAATTTCATTCTTAAAGAAAGCCTTATTTTCAAGGCTTCGGCCTCGCAGAGCAAGTAGGATAGGGGTTTTTCCGCCCCTGTCCTACTTGCTACTCTTTTAGAGACAGTGAGATTGTGTTTCCATAATAATCTCTAAGGTCAAAGACATCAATCAGAAGCTTTAAATTTTTGTTTTTTTGATATAGTAGGTTTATTATTTTATGTTCATTTGAATCAAGTTTTTTTGGAATGTAATTGATGTTTTCTAAAAAATAGTCAGCAATATCGAAACCATTGTTTCTATCCTCAACATTGCCTTTTAATTCTAATAAATTTGAAATTTGAATATCAAATCCTTTACTTTTAAAAGACTCGCACTTAGATTTCCAAATACTGAACGGACTTCCATTAGGACCACATACACCCAAATCTGGATATAATATAATTTTTCGTTTTTTTAGAACTTCCATTTTTAATTCATTTAAACCATTCAAACTACCTGCTGCTAACCAAATGTATTTTTTGAATAATAAGCTCATAATACAAGCCGTTTTCTCGGATTCAACTATAGCAATTGTATTGTTGCTAGTATTGATTAAATGTTCTCCAAAAAAACATTGATTGAGATTGAAACCATTTATTTCATTCGATTTTATTTTTAACGAGTGTACCCAATTAATGTATTTAGTCCTTTTTCCGGATTTATTGTAAATAATTATTTTTCCCCCTCTGATAAGATTTTTTTCATCGATCTGCCAAAATACAGTTCCGAAATGCCAGAAATTTGCAGTTCCTATTTTATATTCATCAACTATTTTTTCTACCTCTTGAATATCAAATTTTGATAATAGGAAGGATATGAAATTATTTTCTGAATGGTATTTAAAGGTTGCCAGTAATTCCTTTTCATTATGATATGAAATTTGCTCTTGTTTTACTGATTTGGCTTCGTAGGGAACATGAATTTTATATTCTATGTTATTATCCATAAAATAAGATTTAGGAGTATAGTGATAACCACAATTTATTTCTCTGTCACATCTTCCAACTATTAGAGAAACATATTCGCTTGATTCTACATCAATATAAAGGACCATTGTTTTTTTATTACAGTTTGGACACGGGTGTTTTGTTGATTTTTTATGTAATGTATATTTATGCATAATTTACTATGGTTTCACTTTCTTCACTTTCTTCACTTTCCAGTAATAGCAAAGGTTTAACAATGCTACATAGCTTCACTTTGGCTTCATTTTGACTTCACTTTGTAAATAATTCATGAAATACTAAATTGCACTTTCTTCACTAATTTTGCACAAACTAGTGTTTTTAAAATTATGTAATTCAGTGTTTTAGTATTTAAAGTGAAGAAAGTGAAGAAAGTGAAGTCTATACTGTTTTTTCATAACTTCCGTGTGCAAGCCGTTTGAATAATTTGAGGTCTTTTAAGTAGGTTTTAAATTGTCTGTCAGAAACTCTGGGTTTGCCTTCAATTAATTTACAAGCTATTTTTATCCCTTCTGCAGTTGTAAAAGTTTTTGGGAGTTCGTTTAAAATATTTTTTTGAAGTTCTGTAAGGGTTTCGAAATAATTCTTTTTTAGAATCTCTGTTCGTACTTGAATAGCATTATAGTAGAAATAGTCAAATAATTGGATGGCACCTTTGATAGAAGATACATCTACTTGGTTTTTTGATTCGCTTTGTACTGTTGAATGAATTAATTGAAGAATTAATGCAAACCGCAGCACATATTGTTGCAGTTTTATTTCTACGCTTCGTTCATAATCAAAGAAAAATTTGTCGGGTCTATTATTTTGCCATCGGAATAAGTACTCTTTTGCATCAGTTTCCATTGTGAAAACATTAGATATATTAGGATCATCATCACCCAAATCAATTAAATTATGAATAAGTGTAGTGTAATTATTGAAAAGTACTTTATTTACTTGTTCTATATTCCAACGTAATATTTTCTCCTCGTTTGGATAAACAAACAGTAATCGATCCATAAAGCCATTAGTTGATCTTCCATCTTTTCCAAAATCCTTTAAAACCGAAATTTGAGTGCTACCAATAACGCTTAAGCAAGGATCTTCTAGTCTCAGGGATTTCCCCGAAGCTCTATCGGTTGTAATCTGTGTTCCGCTCCATAAACTTAAATAGGTTTCGGCTTCACCTGAACTATTATAACGGTTAAAATTCTTTAACCATCCATTTAATTCATCTACATAAATACAAATCCCTCTCTTATTGTAACTGTGATTTAGAATTAATGCTTCGGGAGTAAAATCACTTAATAAATACCTTTTTAAGATTGGTTTTTTTTCCTTGTTTTTATGTTCTGAATTTTCATAATTACTTTTTTCATATTCAACTAATTGATTTTCATAATCGGTAAATAGTTGACTTTCTTTGATTTGAATAGGGTTGAAGCAAAATTTTAAAGCTTGGGTCTTTGCATCTCCGGGTTGCCCAACAATTACCATAAATAGGTTTACTTTTTCTTGCCATCCATGTTTTACTTCAAGTTTATGTGATTTACCTATTGAAGCCGAAGCAGCCGAAAGAATGCCTGCGCCAAGATAATCTATAGGGAATAGATGCTTGTTGTGAATCTCAATAATTATCTCTTGTATAGCCTTTGGATAAATTTGTATTGGGAATAAGTTTCCGTGGGTTTCTTTATGTTTCAAAAAATCAATTTCCAGATCAACGATATCAATTCGTCCTTCTTTTTCTATATCTTTGTTTTGCGAATCAAAGATTTTACCCTTTTTACTTTCCTTAGTAAGAAGGGTATTGTTTTTTAGATCAATCATAACTCAAATACTATTTTTTTGAGTTTACATAATTTGCTGCCTCCTTTTCGATTTGAGAAATCGATTTTGATTTGTTTTGAAGTAACCATTCGTCAATTTCTGTTTTGGTAAAAAACAGTGTACGATTATTAGGTTTAGAGTAGGGGATTATGCTATTATGTACTAGTTTGTATACATAACTTTTTGAAAACCCAGTGTAGTTTACGACATCATCAACAGTGAAGATTTGTTTGTTTGTCCCAATTATAAGTTTTTCTAATTGGGTTAATTTTTGAATAATTGCATTGCTTTCCATAATTGAGTTTTATAAGGTTTATGAAAGCAAATGTCAATAAAGCGTAATAGATAAATATTAAGATATTAAGATCTTAATGATTTTTAATTTTTTCAAACATCGATTTCAGAGTTTTAATATCATCACGATCTTTAGGAAATTTACGATATTGTCCCATCGAAGAATATACTCGACCAGCTTTTATTAAACCATTCTTGTTCTCAATTTTCTCAGAATGCTCAATAGATGATAATTGTATTTTTAAATTGAAAAATTTGTCAAGAAAGTCAATAAAATAATTAAACAGAATATTGTCCATTTCAAAATAGATAATTGAATTATGGCTTTCCCAATCCTTTTCAAAAACTTCAATAAATTGGTTTAATGAAGTTTTATTCTGGTCTATGAACATAAATTTCTCCAAACCGTGATATAGTTTACGCAAATCACCGCTATCAATATTTATTTGATAATTTCTATTTCCATTTTTAGATTTAGTTAAAACGGTAAGTCTTTCATTGATTTGAGACTGTAGTTTTTCAAGATAATTTTCATATTCTTCTAATGCTCCCTTAATGTCTAATAAAAAAGAGATTTTTTTAATATTACAGTTTCTATCTTCGTTATTTACATTATCCACGAAATCGATTAAAGCGCTTTTAAAAGTAATCAAAGGAAATAGTATATCTGTATGGATTTTTTCCGATAGAACTAAAAGCATATGTGATTTAGTTTCTTTAGGGTATTCTCGCATTTCTAAATAAAACGTTACTAATTTAGAAAGTTTTTTTTTACAATTAAAAGCAAGTGATTCTTTTTGCATAATGCTAAATTTCTCATCTTCCTTAATCTCCTTATAATCTTGGAAGGATAGTGGCTCATTATTTTCAACTGTATAATTATAGTGTATATAAAAAAAATGTTTTAGGGTTGTAATGTCAATATCTGTAAATCGAAAATAATATATGTAATTAGCGAGAAATAAAAAGAACTGTGATTCGTTTAATCTCCCTATTGCTCGGAATGTTTCCGCATTGAGCTCACTTAAATCTTTATAAATTTCATTTACTGCTTGATAATAACGTTTGTCGCATTGTTTAAAATATGGATAATGTAGCATACAATTAAATATTAATGTTAGGGATTAGATTAGCAGCCTCTTTCATCTTAGAATCAATGATTTTAGCGTAAATCTCTGTTGTTTTCAATTCTTTATGACCTAAGCGTTTTGAAACGGTGTAGATATCAGCTCCGTTTTCTAAGAGTAAGACAGCATTGGTGTGTCTGGCACTGTGAAATGTGATATGTTTTGTTAACCCTGCTCTCATGCACCATCTTAATATTTCAGCATTAAAATGAGCTCCATATTTCAAGCCTTTGAAAACACGTTCTGACGGGCTTTCTCTTTCTCCGAGTAGTTTCCTCGCTTCATCTGAAATATATAAATATTCTACACCATCTGTTTTTTCTTGTCTAAAATTTACTCGGCTAATATCTCCTTCGTCTCTTACTTCTTTCCAAACAAGTGTATTTATATCAGACCATCTTAAACCAACCAAACATGAAAAAATAAAAGCTCGTTTTAAGACATCATATTTACAAGTGGCTTTATTCATGGCTACTAACTCATTATAAGTTAGATACTCTCTTTGACTTTCTCCTTGCTCAAATCCTTTTACTTTTTTGACGGGATTCATTAGAAGATAGCCATCCTCAAAAGCGGCTCTTATTGCAGCTTTGAATTTATTATAATAGGAATATTTTGAGTTTTGGGCTAATGGAAGATCGCTTTTAGTTCTAGCGTCTTTGTCCAGATAATTTCGGTATGCTTTTACGAATTCTTCGCCAACTTCATCAAAAGTTATATTTGGATTGCAGAATCGCTTAAGATGAAGAAGGGAAGCAGACCAATTTGCATAATTTTTAGGTGAATCAACGCGTTCTTCTGCTTGATTACTATAATATTCTAAAAATAAGGTTTTGGATTTTGTATTGTTTTTGATATCAAACTTGCCTTGAAAGTATTCGGCTTTTCTGATTGATAATATCTGTTCGCTTAAAGTATCAATTTCTTTATTCTCCTTTTTTTCACTGGCAATTTTAGGATCTTGATGTGGATATAACTTTAGATACTCAAAGTCTCTCAAATGAATACGTTTGCCAGCTGCATTAACAGTTGATCCTTTGTAGTATTCAAGATATAAACTATATCTACCATTTTGCAATTTCTTCTTCTTTAAACTAATTATCATAAGGTGTACATTTTTACACCTCATTTTTGATAAGGTGTACATGGAGTGTAACAAATGTATAAATTAAAGATAATATAAGAAAGTAAAAATACTGCTAAATCAATGGGAGTCAAGTAAGAGAAAGTATAAGAAACTTAAAGAAAGTGTGTTTATTTCCCGATACAGAAATTAGCAAAAATATTCCCTAACAATTCGTCATTAGTTACTTGCCCGGTAATCATCCCAAAATGATATAAAGCTTCCTTTATATCTAATGCCATCAAGTCGCTTGATAGATTGGTTTCCAGTCCGTATTTTACTTTTTGGATTTCGTCTAACGCTTTCAGTAAGGAATCGTAATGTCTTGTATTAGTAACGATTGTTTCATTATTTCGGAGTGCTCCAGTATTAACAAACGACAGGAGTTGGTTTTTTAATTCATCAACACCAATGTTTTCTTTGGCACTTAGTAGTAGTATATTTTGGATTTCACTTTCAATTTTCAGCTTCTGTTTTGGATCCAATTTATCAGCTTTGTTACCAATGATCACGAGTGGCTTCAATGGAAACTTATTCTTGATTTTTTCTAATTCGACCTGAATTTGTTTAAAGCTGCCGTCTGCCATATCGAAGCTACTGTCTAATAAATAAACAACAACCTGTGCCTGTTCAATTTTTTCGAATGTCTTACGAATTCCAATACTTTCCACCACATCTTCGGTTTCGCGAATTCCTGCGGTATCTATAAATCTAAAACCGATTCCGCCAATGACTAATTCATCTTCAATTGTATCACGTGTGGTTCCTGCAATCTCAGAAACGATGGCACGCTCTTCATTCAATAAGGCATTCAAAAGGGTTGATTTTCCTACATTGGGTTCTCCCACAATGGCCACGGGAATTCCGTTTTTAATAACATTACCTACAGCAAAGGAATCGATTAAACGTTTTAAGACAAATTCTATTCTGTTTAATAATTCATGAAATTGTGTTCTGTCTGCAAATTCAACGTCTTCCTCAGCAAAATCCAATTCGAGTTCGATAAGTGACGCAAAATTCAATAATTCTTCTCGGAGTTTAGCAATTTCATTGGAGAATCCTCCGCGCATTTGCTGCATCGCAATTTGATGTGAGGCCTCATTATCGCTAGAAATTAAATCGGCAACGGCTTCAGCTTGGGATAGATCCAGTTTCCCGTTTAGAAAAGCTCGTAGTGTAAATTCTCCCGGATCAGCCATACGACACCCTTTGCGCAGCAATAACTGAATAATTTGCTGCTGGATATAAGTTGAGCCGTGACATGAAATTTCTATCGTATTTTCACCTGTATAGGAGTTAGGACCTTTGAAAATGGACACTAAGACTTCGTCTAAAGTCTTTGAATTATCCATAATATGGCCTAAATGTAACGTATGCGTTTTTTGCTTTGTTAAATCTTTGTTTTTAATGGATCGAAAAACAGAGTTACCAATAGTAATGGCGTCATCACCGGAAATTCGAATTACGGCTATTGCTCCGGCGCCCGAAGGAGTTGCCAGTGCCACTATGGAATCGTGAGGTATCATATTTTAATTTCAATTTTATGCAAAAGTAAGTAAAATTGATAACGCAACAAGACTTGCTTATTAAACCATTAACTTTATTTTTTGTTAAAAATTAGCCAAACTGACAATTATCATACTATTTTGTGTTTTCTTTCGTAAATTTATATAAATTATTGATTTGCAATAAATTAAGATGTATCATGAAAAAAATTCTATTTCCTACCGATTTTTCGGATGTATCTAATAATGCATTTATATATGCTTTAAAATTAGCGGATTCCATAAACGCCGAAATTATTACGATGCACGCGTATCAATTGCCGCAAGCCAATTATATTAATGTTTCGGAATATTTGCATGAAATTTATGATGTTACCGAGTTAAGTAATTTTGAGAACTATAAAGATGAAGTTCCTATTTTAAGAAGTATTGCCGCAGAGAATAATCTGGACCACATCAAAATAAGCCATGCATTGATTTTAGGTAGTTTGATTCCTGAAATACAAAAAATAACAGAGAAGGAACATATTGATTTTGTGGTCATGGGAACTAAGGGTGCTACAGGATTAAAAGAAACTTTTTTGGGTACGGTTGCAACAAAAGTGATGAATGATGTCAAAGCAGTTGTTTTGGCAATACCGGAACGTTGTCAATATCAACCCATAAAAAAAATACTTTTTGTCACGCAATTCAGGCCGGAAGATGTTGAAGCATTAAAGAAAGTTATAGCTCTGGCCAAAGTGTTTGGGGCACATATCGATTGTTTACGTGTACTCGCGTCTCCTGGAATGGTTAAGAGTGATTATAGAGAAGAATGGGAGCAAATAGTTAAGAATCATGACATCCAGTTGCATTCCATTACAGGTAATGATGTGGAAGGTATTGTGTTGAATTTTATTGATTTGAATAAAATTAATATGGTTGCGATGCATGTGTACCATAGAAATTTCTTTGAAAAACTTTTCAATGTCAGTCTTTCAAAAAAATTAGCCTTTCATGTGGATGTGCCTATTCTTGCTATCCACGAATAAATTAATTTTAAGTACTTAATTCAAATTTTTTGAAGTAATAGCTGGATTTCCAGTATTGTTTTATCTCTATAGAATGTTAGTTTTTATAATTTAAATTTAAAAAATAAACCGTTTAAATACTTACTAAAATGAAAAAAATTCTATTTCCAACAGATTTTTCTGAAGTAGCAACTAATGCTTTTGTACATGCTTTAGAATTTGCAAAAATAGTTCAAGGAGAGCTTGTTTTATTGCATACATTTGAGTTGCCAGTATTTGATAATCAGTTTTTCCCTGAAAATTATGCAGTTATCTATGATTCATTGGAGTTGTCCCAATTTGATATGTTTAAGGAGGAAATTCCGAAGCTGCGGGCTATAGCAGAAGAAAGGCATCTGGATAAAATTAAGATGACCCACAGACTTATGGACGGTGATTTGTTAACGGGTATTAAAAGAGCAATTAAAGAAGATAAAATAGATTTTGTTGTAATGGGAACTTCCGGGGTTACGGGTTGGGATGCTTTCTTTGTAGGAAGTAATGCGGGCTCTGCAATAATTGGGGTTGACGTTCCTATGTTGTGTGTCCCACTGGAAGCAAAATTCAAAAAAATAGGGACTATTGGTTTTACGACCCGTTTTAGACCTAAAGATAAAAAAGCACTTAAAATGGTATTGGATATTGCAAGAAAAACAAAAGCAAAAGTAAAATGCCTATATGTGAAGACCAGTACTTCTGATGTCACAAAAGAAACAATCGAAAAATGGGAAACGGAGTTTATGCAGGAACCCATTGAGTTTTTTGTTATTACCAGTGATGCAATAAAAGAAACAATTTTGGATTTTATTTTATATAAAGATATTGATGTACTAACGATGCTTACTTATAAAAGAGGCTTTTTTGAAGGATTGTTTAAACCAAGTTTTACAAAAAAATTAGCCAATAATTTTGACATTCCGATTCTTGCCATTCATATTGATTAATTGTTGAGTATAGCTATAAAAAGAACAGTCGTTCCTTTTTACGGATGAGATCTCCTTTTTTTTAATTTTGAAAAAGCGAGAATAGCTCCGAATTTAAAAAAGGAAAAAGAGACCTTTTTGAATGTAAATATAGTTACGTATTCCTTGTTTTCTAATGAATGAATTGTCGATGTAAGCACTATATTTGCAGTTCATCAAATGAATTATGGAAGTATACAAAGCAAAAAAGGAAGTCTTTTTAACAGCATTAAATAAAATCAATAAAAAGTACAATAGTATTAGCTTTTTAAGGCTGCTTACTATTGTTTTTTTTTTAGTATCCATATATTATTACATTAAAACTAGCGGGATCCTTTTCATTGTTTCGTCCGTGTTCCTTTTTACGTTGTTTGTTGTTTTAATGCGAATTCATTCCAAAGTACTTTTTCAGAAGCAAATAAAACAGGCGCTATTAGAAATTAATGAAAATGAAATGGTCTATTTGGGAAGAAATAAAATTCCTTTTGAAAACGGCCAGGAATTCAATGATTTTCATCATCCCTACGCTTATGATTTGGATATTTTTGGAGAACATTCCCTGTTTCAAAATCTGAATAGGACCGCTACGTTTATCGGAAAAAAAACGTTAGCAAAACAACTTCTCACACTATCACCTAATGATGAGATTATCAGAAATCATCAAGCTGTAAAAGAATTATCCGAAAAATTGGATTGGCGTCAGGAATTTTTGGCTTTCGCCAAAATAAGCAATGACAATCAATCCAGTTATGATACTTTACTAAAGTGGAGTACATTCAATAGCACACCGATATCTAAAACGGGAGTTTTTATTTCGTACTGTTCACCGATTCTTTTTTTAGGTGTTTTGATCGCTTATCTAGTGACTTCCAATACTCTTTTTGCATCTATTTTGTCATACTTATTTGTTTTTAATTTAATTGTTTTGGGTCGGTTTATGAAACGGATTCAAATTGAAATCGCCAATTCTTCTAATATTGACAAAAGCATTCATCAGTATGGTTTGTTGCTGGAAAAGATTGAAGAAGAATCTTTTCAGTCCGAAAAATTAATTGATTTGCAGCAAAAATTGACTTTCAAAAAAGAAAATGCCAGTATTCATTTGAAGCAATTGGCTGGTTTATTTTCGAAAATGGACAGCATCGGAAATTTCGTAACCGCTATCGTATTCAACGGAACCTTTCTTTTTAACCTGCATGTTTTAAAGTCATTAATTCAATGGAAAAAGGAGCACGCTGAAGCACTTGAGGATTGGCTGGAGGTAATTGGTGAATTCGAAGTGCTAAACAGTTTAGCAAATTTTGCCTATAATAATCCTAAGTTTGTGTATCCGACATTAAACACCGATTTTGAAATTGATTTTTCTAATTTAAGTCATCCGTTACTAAATGAAAAAACGAGAGTAGGGAATACGGTTAGCTTTCATCCTGAATCTTTTATGATTTTGACAGGTTCTAATATGTCAGGGAAAAGTACGTTTCTTAGAAGTTTGGGAATTAATATGGTATTATCAGGAATGGGGTCGCCTGTTTGTGCCAGTCAGGCTAATGTTCATCCTTTGTCTGTTTTGGTGTCCATGCGATTGTCCGATTCGTTATCTGACAGTGAATCGTATTTCTTTGCGGAGATCAAGCGTTTAAAACAAATTATGGATGAATTGGAAAACAGACCTGCTTTTGTATTATTAGACGAAATATTGCGTGGAACGAATTCTGATGATAAACGGAACGGAACAATTGAGGTCGTAAAAAAAGTGATTGGTAAAAGAGCTATTGGAGCTATTGCAACGCACGATATCGAGGTTTGCCTGACTACGAATGAATATCCGAATATCTTGACTAATAAATGTTTTGAAGTGGAAATTATCAATAATGATTTGCATTTTGATTACAAACTGCGCGATGGTATTTGTAAGAACAGAAGTGCTACATTCCTGATGAAAAAAATGGGCGTTATATAGAAAGTAGTAATAGTTTTTAATAGTTCTCTTCTCGATGTTGTCACTGCTGTTAAAAGGAGTAAAAGAAAAAAATCATATAAAAAAAAACCGCAATTTCAAAAGTGAAGTTGCGGTTTTTTAAATATAAAAAATGGTTTGGTTAATAGCGTATCTATTTATACAATGGTAAGTATTATATTTGAATATTAAAAATGAAAATATAACAAAATCATAATATAATGTTAACTGTTCAGCATTACTGGCATAACAAGCATGGTAACAGTTTCACCTTCTTCTAATCCATCAACAGGAGTAAGGATTCCGGCTCTGTTTGGTAATGACATTTCAAGCATAATCATGTCCGATTGCAAGTTAGTCAGCATTTCAGTTAAGAAACGAGAATTGTAACCTATTTGCATATCATCACCTTGATAATCACATGTCAGTCTCTCTTCCGCTTTGTTTGAATAGTCGATATCTTCAGCAGAGACATTTAATTCAGCACCAGCAATTTTTAAACGAATTTGATGCGTTGTTTTATTTGAAAAGATAGCAACACGTCGAACAGAACTCAAAAATTGAGAACGGTCAATCATTAATTTATTTGGATTTTCTTTTGGAATCACCGCTTCATAATTTGGATATTTTCCATCTATCAAACGACACATTAAAACATAATTGTCAAAAGAAAAAGTAGCATTCGAATCATTATACTCAATCTTTATTTCGGCATCTGAACTGGTAAGAATATTTTTTAAAATATTCAAAGGTTTCTTTGGCATAATGAAATCAGCTACTTGAGAAGCTGTTACATCAGTACGAGCATATTTTACCAGTTTGTGGGCGTCAGTTGCCACAAAAATCAATCCTTGTGGTGAAAACTGAAAAAACACACCTGACATTACCGGACGTAAATCATCGTTTCCTGCAGCAAATATTGTTTTGCTAATGGCTGTTGCCAAAACATCAGCAGGAACAAGTGTTACAGATGGATCGTCTAAGTTAACTGATTTTGGAAATTCATCTCCAGGAGCATAAGCCAAAGCATATTTTCCGGAATTTGAACTGATTTCAATTGTACTGTTATCTTCAACTGTAAAAGTTAAAGGCTGTTCCGGAAATGTTTTAAGGATTTCCAAAAGTAATTTTGCAGGAACAGCAACACTTCCTTTGCTTTCAGAATCAATACTTAAAGTTGCAGACATTGTTGTTTCTAAATCGGAAGCAGAAACCGTTAACACGCTCTGATTTAAATCAAATAGAAAGTTATCTAAAATAGGCAATGTATTACTACTGTTGATAACGTTACCTAAAACTTGTAATTGTTTCAATAAGTACGAACTCGATACTATAAATTTCATCTGTCTTGTTTTATTTTTTAAGGTATTTCTTTAAATCTGAAATACGATAGATTTTACAAATATATCGTAAACTATTCTAGTTTGGAAACTTTTTTATTAACATCTATTTGCTGTATTTTCTTTTTCGAAGGAAAGTAAATACAACGCCAAAAAGTATTAAAATTAGAATTGGTAGCCCGATAGTTATGAATTGCGTTCGGGTGTAGTTTTCATAAACTTTTTCTTTATCTAATAATGGCAAATCAAGATCCTTACTTCGAATGTTAATAAGTCCATTATCATCCAGCAGATAATTGACACAATTTATTAGAAAATCTTTATTGTCATACAAATTCCCAGACCTTTGATCATACCCTAATTCTACAGGTTGGAAGTTTTTATCCAATTGATTTTTTATTAAATCCCCGTCAGCAATTACAATCATTTTATTGTTTTTTCCGGAAGTTTGAAATGTCTTTTGGTCAAATGGCAGAACCCGATTCTCAAACATAGAATGAAACGAACCTTCCAGTAAAACCGAAAGTGGAATATTTCCTTTGTTTAAGTAATCATTTGGCGAAGTTTCTTCGGCTACAGTGTTGAGATTTACTTCTGTGGGAGTTCCTATTTTTTTTGAATATTGTGAGGACTGCAGCAGAATGGTTTTTTTAATTCCGTTTTTTAATGTGTCGATAGGATTCGCAAAATCAAATTTGATTCCGCCTAAATTTTTTACAATCGGGTGCAAGCTATTTGGGTAAACCTGAGGCGCAAATTTCCAGTTAAATTCCTGGAATTGAGTCGCACTTCCTTGTTCTCCTGTTGCCAATTTTATAGGACTTCCTTGTTCGTCTTTTATAATATCCGGATTGATTCGGATTCCGTATTTAAAGAATAAATCATTCAAATTCAGATCTCTTGGATAGGCTAAGGTAGCTCCGGATGGGTTGTACAGGCTATCCATTTCTGCTGAAACCTGATCAATCAGCCACAATGTTTTCCCGCCATTAATAATAAATTGGTCCAGCACCTGTTTCTCAGCATCCGAAAAAGTTTCGGTGGGTTTGGCAATAATAGCCAAATCATACTTTTCTAAAGCTTCTAAGCTTCCAATAGGGTTTTTAGCGACAGAGTCTAAAGTAAAAGGTCCTATATGGTAACTTTCACGTACTTGTAAAAGAAATTTAGCCATTGCGATATCCTGAAGTTCACCATTCCCTTTTAATACGGCAATTTTCTTTTGTTTCGCTTTTGTAATTTTAGTAAGCCCTTCTGCAATCGAATATTCCAGGTGTTGTACCGAACCAATTACTTTTTGTGTAGTTGAAGCGCCCATTATATTTTTCAATAAAGGAATATTAACTTCCTTATTGTCATAAACGGCGATTGCCCAAGGAAAAACCATCGCTTGAGATTGTTTTCCTTTGTCATCAACGGTTATGTTTATTGGAGTAAGCCCTTTTCGATACAACTCTTTAATATTATCCATGCTTTCGTCTTTGTTCTCTAATGGATCCACAAATTCAAAAATAATATTCTTATTGTACGCCTGAAATTCTTCTAGTAATTGCTTGGTTTCTTGTTGTAAACGTTTGAATTCAGCTGGTAGATCCCCTTGCATGTATACTTTTATAGATAAAGGATTTTTTACCTGTCTGATGATATTTAATGAAGTTGCCGAAAGCGTGTATCTTTTATCTTTTGTCAAATCAAAACGATGAAATAAGAAACTTCCTATTACATTCAAAAGCAATAAAACTGCGCAGGTAATCAGTAATGATTTTAGATTTTTTTTCTTAGAAGTTGTCATTACGATTTGAAAGATTTTAGATTATAGACAGTAAACGAAAGAAATAGTACTGTTAAGCTTATAAAATAGATGGCGTCTCTGGAATCCAGTACACCTCGGCTCATACTTTTAAAATGATCCTGCATTCCTAAAGAGGCTATTGTTGAAGTCATACTTGGAATAACTGAAGCAAAACCTTCAAAACCAAAATAAAAGAAGAAACATAAAAATACCGCAACAATAAAGGCTACAATTTGATTCTCAGATAATGTTGATGTAAATATTCCAATGGCTGAATAGGCTGTAATCAGAAATAATAATCCAAAATAAGAACCGACTGTGCTTCCCATATCGATATTTCCTTCGGGCATTCCTAAATCGGAAATGACTGCTACATAAATGAATGTTGGAATAATGGCTATTACAATTAACAGTATGGCGCCAATAAATTTCCCGTTCACGATTTGCCAAATGCTGAGTGGTTTCGTTACTAATAATTCTAACGTTCCCTGTTTTTTTTCATCCGAAAAACTGCGCATTGTTACTGCGGGAATCAAGAATATCAGAATCCAAGGCGCTAAAGTGAAAAATGGAGTTAGGTCAGCAAAACCAGTATTGGAAATATTGTAGTCTCCTTCGAAAACCCAAAGAAATAATCCGTTAACAATTAGAAAAATGGCAATTACCAAGTAGCCTATGGGCGAGCCGAAAAAGGATTTTATTTCTCGTAATACTATTGATTTCATATTTTAATTTTTAGGTACTGGAAGAAAAGCTTTTTTGTATCGATTGCTGACCATCCGCTTTGCTGTCGTACTATATAATTCTTAATTATTCTAAACTTACTAATTTGTCAACGCTCCATGCTTCTGGTTTGTCGTTGAATAATTTTTTAGTGAATGTCCATACATCATAAAAAAGTTCAGAATTTCTATAATTTTCTAAATCAGCTTCAGTTTCCCAGTAGCTATAGGTAAAGAAAATGCTTTTGTTATTTTTATCCTGATATAGTTCTAAGAAACGATTTCCTGGAGCATTTCGTATTTTGTCTTTCATTAACTCGAAGTTTTCTAAAAATGCAGGAATATTTTCCTCGTGAAAACTCAGTTTTACTATGCGTATAAACATTTGGAATTATGATTTAAGAATGAGGATTAACGATTTTGATTTTTTACAGACCAACTATTAACGGAATATTATATTTATAATGTCTCTGTAATTCAATCCGAGTAAACTATTTGCTGAACCTACTTTAGAAGGATTACTTCTGAAAATAGCAATTTCAAGAAAACCAGCTTCATTGAAAATAGCTAATTTCTCTCCTTCATAATATTTAATGGGATATTTATCAGAATTTGCTATTGCTGAATAATTTGGCAGAATCGTTTTAATGTTTTTTGTTTTCAAAACAACTTCATAAGGTCTTCCTTTGGCAACTTCAATAAAATATTTTTTGGAAATATTGGTAACAACATTTCCAAAATGATCAATATAAATTACATGTCCTTTCAAAGAATTACCATCCGCAGCCATTAAGGCTTGTAAGTCGGTGACCTGCTTAATGTTTTTTATCTCTTTACCAATTACGTTCATTAAACCACCTTTGGCAATATGACAGGCTACTTTTACAAAAACATCAAGATCAGTAGCCTCACTATGGAAACGATCATGAATGTTAATAGCCACTATTTTTTGAGGAACAATCTTTTGCGAAAGCATACTAAGAATACCATTATCAGCAGCAATAAAATAATGATCGTTCCATTGCATGACAACATGTTGGTTTTCTTTATTGGATTCCATATCAACACCAATAAGGTGAACAGTCCCTTTTGGAAAGCTCGCATACGATGCGGCAATAATGTAACTCGCTTCTACCGTGTTGAATGGATCAATGTCATGTGAGATATCAATGATTGATGCCTCAAAATACTCAGACAGAATTTTCCCTTTCAATGCACCTACAAAGTGATCTTTCAAGCCATAATCGGTAGTAAGGGTAATTATTGACATAAATTTGTTTATAACTATTGGTGTTATGTAAACCTAATTTTATTAAATTTGAGAAGTGCAAAGCTAATAATAGTAAACTCAAAAAACGAAAAACAAAAAACAAATTCTATTTATAAACTAGAAAAATACCCGACAGCCAATTGATTTATAAAAAAATTAATTCTAATTTAAAACTACCTCATTTGAACGAAAGAATAATCGAGCTCATAGACATCGCTCCAAAAGACTTTTGGGGCGCTCAAGACACTCATCTTGAAACAATTAAAAAATACTACCCAAAATTGAAGATTGTTGCTCGGGGAACAACCTTAAAAGCTTTTGGAGAAAAAGAGGTTTTAGACGAGTTTGAAAAACGATTTCAACGATTAATGGTGCACTTTTCACGATACAATAATATTGATAACAATGTAATTGAACGTGTTATCCTTGGGGATGGTCAGGAAGACAGGAAATTTCAAGGACAAGATAAAATATTAGTGCATGGAGTAGGTGGGAAAATCATTAAGGCAATGACTGCCAATCAACAGTTGTTGGTGGATACCATGGAGAAGAATGATATGGTTTTTGCCGTAGGACCGGCGGGAACCGGAAAAACATATACTGGTGTTGCCATGGCAATTAAAGCACTGAAAGAAAGGCAAGTCAAGCGTATTATATTAACACGTCCTGCAGTTGAAGCAGGGGAGAACCTTGGTTTTCTTCCTGGTGATATGAAGGAAAAACTGGATCCTTATATGCAGCCTTTGTATGATGCTTTACGTGATATGTTGCCCAATGAAAAACTGGAAGATTATATTTTAAAAGGAATCATCCAGATCGCGCCTTTAGCATTCATGCGTGGTAGAACATTGGATAATGCTTTTGTAATCTTGGATGAAGCCCAAAATACGACACATTCCCAAATGAAAATGTTCTTAACCCGTATGGGGAAAAGTGCCAAATTCATGATTACAGGTGATCCGGGTCAGGTCGATTTGCCAAGAAGAACCATTTCCGGACTTAAAGAAGCTTTGTTAGTTTTGAAAGATGTCGAGGGAATTGGGATTATTTATCTTGATGACAAAGACATTGTACGACATAGATTGGTTAAAAAAGTAATTGATGCGTATAAGATGATCGAAAATAATGATTAAAACAAAAAAGGCTTTAAAAAGCCTTTTTTTTGTGAATTGTTTTTTCTACAAAATCAATTATTATTTTTGGTCTTAAAACATAGCACTCCAATTCTTGAATTCGATATCGGAAAGTTTATATTGATTTAAACTTTCAATAAAAGCTACATAAGCGGTGTTGAATAACGATTTTAGTTTGCAGCTGTGTGCCTGAAAGATGCAAGGTTTTGAATCGCAATTAATGACAGGTGTACCGTCTTGTTCTAATAGATGAATTAAATCACCAAGCAGAATTTCTCGTGCTTTTTCAGAAATCATTATACCACCATTCTTTCCTCTTTTGGTGAGGATTAATTGATTTGTCGATAAGAATTGAACCACTTTAATGAGATGGTTTCGCGAAATTTTAAAAGTAGTTGCTAAATCATCTAAAGAGCTTTGTGGAGTGTCTTTTTTTTGATTTAGATACATCAAAACGCGCATACTAAAATCGGTAAAGTGATTCAATTTCATATTAAAATTTGCTAATTAAGACTTAATAATTGAGGGCCAAATTCTTCGTAAAGTATATTTTCTCTATTTACGCCAAGTGCAACCAAAGACTGATATTGAACTTTTATAAATATTGCCGGTCCGCAAATATAATATTTTGCATCCTTAATAAGAATTTCTTCTTTGATTTGATGCAAATCGATTCTTCCTTCAATAGCGTTTGTTTCTGATTCGGGTAAAGTTTCATAAAAAACGAAAGAGGTTAACCATTCATTTTCGTTGTTTAATTCCTCAATAGTATCTTTAAACGCATGAACATTTTCATTACGACAACTATGAATCCAAACCGTTTGATTTTTTTGAAGTGAATTTTTATTGGTTTCTACCATGCTCATCATCGGAGTAAGTCCAACACCACCACTAACTAATACTAAAGGATTTTTTGCTTCCGGATCAGCAAAAAATACACCCGCTGGTGCACTAACTTCAATTGTATCACCTTCCTTTTTGGTATGCAATGATTTGGAAACAATACCATCAGGAGTTGTATTTTTACTGATTTCTTTTTTTACAGAAATTCTATAATATTCATTATTAGAATAGGAAGACAGGCTATATTGTCTAGGCTGTTTATGACCTAATTCAGGAATAAACGTGCTCACTGATATGTATTGACCTGGATAGAAATCGGCAATTTCTTTACTGTCTTCCGGTGTAAGGTAAAAGGAATTAATTTCGTCGCTTTCTTTTACAATTTTTGAGATTACGAAGGTTCTCCAACCTTTCCATCCTCCTTTTTTATTGTTTGTTTTTTGATACATTTCAGCTTCAATATCAATCATTATTTGAGCCAATTCGGTATAGGCGCAGGTCCAGGCATCAATTAATTCAGTAGTTGCCAAATCTCCTAATACTTCCTTTATTGATCCAATTAAATGATTTCCAACAATATCATATTGCTCTGGTTGAATATTTAAACTTACATGTTTATTTCCGATTGATTTTAATGTATTGATCAAAACAGCAGGATTTTCTATATTTTCAGCATAAGCAAGAACAGCGCCACTCAACGCATTTTGTTGTTTGCCACTAGCTTGATTTGCCATATTAAAAATGTTTTTCAGCTCGGGATTATTGGATAACATTCTTTGGTAAAAATACGTTATCAAATCATTTCCATTTGTTCTTAAAATTGGCACTGTAGCTTTTATTAATTCTTTTTGACTTGCATTCATGATTTATTACTATTTATTTTTTTACAAAGATAGTAATCATTTTACAGTTGTTGTATTTAAAATGCAACAAATGTTTTTAGATGTATTTTAAAAAGTAACCTCCCGGAAAGATTAACCTAAACTTTTTATAATTTTTTGCGTTTCTCTATAAAATGCAATAAATTTGTAATTATTAAAATGACAGTGAAAAACGAAAGATGCTACAAGAAAAAATAAAAGTCGTAATCAGCGATTTAGACGGAACTTTACTCAATTCAGACCACAAAATTTCAGAATATACCAAGACCGTTTTTCAGGAACTCCACAATCACAATTATCTAATCATTGTAGCTACAGGTCGTCATCATCTGGACGCGATGCCTCTAGTGGAAGGTTTAGGGATTCCACTTTATTTGGTCACCTCTAATGGAGCAAGGATTCATTCCCCGGAAAAAGAGCTTCTTTTCTCGGTTAATATGGAAAGTGATGCTGTTAAGTCGGTCTTATCCTTAGAAATTGATCCGGAGATTACAACTGTTTTGTTTAGAGAAAACGTTTGGCAGACGAATAAACACAATGAAAAACTAAATAGTTTTCAAACGGAATTAAATTATCATCCCGAATTGGTAGATTTCAGTACCGTTGAAGATTTAAGTGCTATAAAGGTGTTTTTTACGCATGACAAGCATTCAAAATTATTGGAACTGAGAGAACAAATTTTAGAAAATCATTCATCACTTTTTAGTCATGCTTTTAGTCTTCCGCTTTGTTTGGAATTTATGGACAAATCAGTAGACAAAAGTGTTGCCATTGCAAAAATTTTAGAAAAAGAAAACTTGCTATTCCATGAAGCAATAGCTTTTGGTGATGGATTCAATGATGAAAATATGCTTAAATCGACTGGTAAAGGATTAGTCATGGGAAATGCTCCTGAGAGTTTGAAAGATAAACTTTCTCATTTAGAAGTGATATTAACTAATGATAATGAAGGTGTTGCTAAATACCTGTCTAAAGAATTATTAAATAAACATACCACATAAGCAGAAAAGGTGTGAGTAATAAATTTGCTTTATTTTGAATTTTTAGAATTTATTTTTAAACGCTATTTATTTATACTTTGAGAATAATGGATTCTTTGCTTTTCTTTCCAAAATAATTATAAATTTGCAGCTACATAAAAAAACAACACAACACTAATAATAATGAGCAACACCATCACAACTACTGATTTTAATTTTCCAAACCAGAAATCCGTTTACAGAGGTAAAGTAAGAGAAGTTTACAATATCAATGATGAACTATTGGTAATGGTTGCCACTGACAGGCTTTCTGCTTTTGATGTAGTTTTGCCAAAAGGAATTCCATACAAAGGTCAAATCCTAAACCAAATTGCGACCCGATTTATGGAATTGACCGAAGACATTGTTCCTAACTGGTTAATTGCAACTCCTGATCCTAATGTTGCCGTTGGTCATTTATGTGAGCCTTTTAAAGTAGAAATGGTAATCCGGGGTTATCTTTCAGGTCATGCTGCCCGGGAGTATGCTCTTGGGAAAAGAGAAATATGCGGAGTAAAGATGCCGGAAGGTTTGAAAGAAAATGATAAATTTCCGGAACCTATTATTACACCAACTACCAAAGCGGATAACGGAGAACATGATGCTGATATTTCTCGTGAAGAAATTTTATCAAAAGGAATTGTTTCTGAAGAAGATTATATTGTTTTAGAAAAATTCACGAGAGATCTATACCAAAGAGGAACTGAAATAGCAGCCAATCGCGGACTGATTTTGGTAGACACTAAGTATGAATTTGGTAAAACTAAAGAAGGCGTAATTGTTTTGATTGACGAAATTCACACACCAGACTCTTCTCGCTATTTTTATGCAGAAGGATACCAAGAAAGACAAGACAAAGGCGAAGAACAAAAACAATTATCGAAAGAATTTGTCCGTCGTTGGTTAATAGAAAATGGTTTTCAAGGAAAGGAAGGGCAACAGATTCCTGATATGAGTGATGAATACATTACGTCAGTTTCTGAAAGATACATCGAGTTATATGAAAATATCTTAGGGGAGAAATTTGTAAAAGCGGATATTGATAATATTGACGAACGAATTGAAAAAAACGTAGTTGCCTATTTAGCATCATAAGTTGGTTCCAGTATTCTTTTATAAAAAGAAAAACCAATATGGTATCGTAAATTCAGGTTCAGTTTCTCTTTTAAAAAGGGCAAATAGTACACAAAAAAACCGCAATTCATAAATTGGATTGCGGTTTTTTTATAGTAAAAATGAAGTTCTATTTTTCTAAAACTGCTTTTAGATTGTTTAATCCATCTTGCAAGTCTTTTCCTAACATTTCTTCCATATTCATAAACGGTAACATTACATTCATGGGATAAGGCATTTTTCCTTTAAATCCCCATTTTACTTCAGTTTGATCTGACGAAATGGCTTCGGTTATCATGTAAGCATCATCGGTAGATTCGAAGGGAACTTTGAATCGTAATTCAAAATCAATTCGTTTTCCTTCAGTAATTTTTTTGATTTCCTGTTCACCAGCTCCCACATTCTCATCTTTGCTATCCCATGCAGCAATTGCACCAACGGTTCCATCAGTTCCTGTAAATGTTTTTTTCATTGCGGGATCTTTAGTAGACCAAACGCTAAAATTATCTTGATTTTTCAGATATTTTACATAATTGAAAACACTGTCTTTAGGTTGGTTGATGATTATCTCTCTTTCTACGGCATATTCCTGTGGTAGAAATAAAGTAACTAGTAATACTAGAGCAATGAGTCCCAAGAGTCCAATAATAATTTTTTTAATAATGTTCATGATTTATAATTTTTAGATTAGTGATTACTTCTTTTTTTTAGTTGAGATTCATAACAATTAATCCATTGCTTGACAGTAATTTTTCGCACAAGTTCTGCAATTAGGTCAAAAGGAATTTGATCAAACTTTTTAAATCGGATACAACTTTTTCCCATGTCTAATTTTTGGTTGCTGTGTTTTGAATAATCGACGGTAAACTGCAGTAGTTCAGGCTTTGCATAAATTCCCATGTGATAGAAGGCAATGAAGTTTTTCTGGGAAGCTATATTGATGAATGGTAAAGGTAGTTTTGGATTACAGTGATATCCTGGCGGATATAAATTATGTGGTACAACAAAACCAATCATTCCATAGGATATTTGTTCCGAGAAACCTTCGGGAATATTTTTAAGAATAGTTTCTCGGAGTTTAAGAAAAGCTGTTTTTCTTTCTTCTGGAATTTCTTCAAAATAGGCTTCAATTGATTGTGCAGTTGATTGCATTACTATTTCTGTTTATTGTAAAGTTACTAAAAAACGTAATTCATAATTGGTATTGCTTTTTAATATTTTGTGTAAACTTTACTTACATTTCAATTTTAAATAATTTTTAGTTTGTAATACGTTATTTATGAACGGTTTGTTTTTATTGTGGCAGCATGAAATATATAGGAATATAATTATAATTATTAAATAAATGTTAAATTATAGTACCTTGCAAAGCACGATACCTGTTTTTAGATATATATTTGTATAAAATATTAGTCCATATTTTAAATCATCAAAATCAATCAATTAACAAAAAAAACAATCATCATGAAAAAATCAATCGTTTACCTAGGAATTGCTTTAGTGGCATTCTCAACAGTTTCTCAAGCATCAAATTACAATTCTTTACCTCAGAAAGAAAGTACTCATTCTGGTTATGAAGAGTCAACTCTCTTGTGTGTGGCAATTTGTAAAGGAGATATTAATTTAGTTAAGAAATTAATTGATTATGGAGCAGACGTTAACGAAAAATCAAATGGTTTAACCCCTTTAATGATGGCCGCACGCTATAATAAAGTTGAAATAATTAAATTATTATTAGCGAAAGGTGCGCAGATAAAAGAAAAAAACGATATCGGTATTACTGCATTAAAGTATGCTGAACTATCTAATGCAAAAGAAGCCGTTGCATTTTTAAAAGCATCGATGTTAAGTGCTGTAGTTAGTCGTTAGAATTTAATTATAGTGCAAAAAAAAAGCATCGTTGTGAATTTACAACGATGCTTTTTGCATTTTAAATATAAAAATAGGGCTATTTAAAATAAGAAAATGTTTCTTCGTTCTCTAATTTCAACAAGGTTTCGTAAATTAATTTAATCACGTTTTCAACATCGTCACGATGTACCATTTCAACCGTAGTATGCATATAGCGTAAAGGCAATGATATCAAAGCCGATGCTACACCACCATTGCTGTACGCAAATGCATCGGTATCCGTACCTGTAACACGTGAGGATGCAAGTCGTTGGAATGGAATTTTTTTAGCTACAGCGGTTTCTAAAATTAATTCTCTCAAATTATTCTGAACAGCAGGAGCATAAGTAACAACTGGTCCCTTACCAATTTTTGTATCCCCTTCAATTTTCTTTTCAATCATTGGAGTAGTGGAGTCATGGCAAACATCAGTAACGATAGCTACGTTTGGTTTGATGGTTTTGGTAATCATTTCTGCACCGCGAAGACCTACTTCTTCCTGAACGGAATTGGTTATATATAATCCAAAAGGAAGTTTTATTTTGTTGTCATGCAACAAACGAGCTACTTCGGCAATCATAAAACCACCCATACGGTTGTCAATTGCTCGACAAACAAATTTGTTTTCGTTTAGAATCATGAATTCATCAGGATATGTAATTACGCAGCCTACATGAACTCCCATTTTATCGACCTGATCTTTAGTCTCACAACCAATATCAATAAATAAATTGTCGACTTTGGCTACCTCTTCTTTGCTTCTATTTCTAGTGTGGATGGCTGGCCAGCCAAAAACGCCTTTTACAATTCCGTTTTTAGTATGAATATTGACACGTTTTGAAGGTGCAATTTGATGATCGGAACCACCATTTCTAATCACGTAGATTAATCCGTCATCAGTAATGTAATTTACATACCATGAAATTTCGTCTGCATGACCTTCAATTACTACCTTGTAAGGAGCATCTGGATTTATTATTCCTACAGCCGAACCGTAAGTGTCCGTTATAAAAGTATCAACATAAGGTTTTAAATAATCCATCCATAATTTTTGACCATCACTTTCATAGCCCGTAGGCGATGCATTATTGAGATAGTTTTCTAAAAACTCAAGCGATGACTTCTTTAATATTGATTTAGCACTCATAAAAATTATTTTTTTGCTAAATTATAAATTTGGCATCACAGTTGCATATATAATGTATAATTTTGGCAATTAAATTTTTAAACCTATGAGGATTATTCGACTTTTCTTTTTTATACTTTTTACCATTATATCTGTTAATGCTCAGGTTATCCAAAAGGATACCACTAAAATGGGTTATATAGTAACAGAGGAGGACTCCATACTTAATGATACCATACAATTAGAAGAGATAGTGATTCATAAGGAAAAATTGGATCCGGAAGCAAGAAAACAATTTTTATTACTTCAAAACCGAGTGTACAAAACCTATCCATATGCAAAATTGGCAGCCGAAAGATTGACAGTACTAAACAGAGGTATGGCGAACCTTAAAACAAATAAAGAAAAAAAGAAATATTTCAAGATAGTCGAAGGTTACCTTAGTAATGAATTTGAAGCTAAGCTTAAGAAGTTATCCCGTAAGCAAGGTCAAATATTAGTAAAGTTAATTCATCGTCAAACAGGAGCGACAACGTATGAGCTGGTAAAAAATCTTAAAAGCGGTTGGAAAGCCTTTTGGTCAAATACCGCTGCAAGCATGTTTGATATCAACTTAAAAACAAAATATCAACCGTATCAGTCTAATGAAGATTATTTAATAGAAACTATACTTGTGAGGGCGTTCGAATCAGGAAGATTGCAAAATCAAAATCCGGCAACACCTGTAGATTATTATAATCTCAACAATTCCTGGGAGTCCAGAGCAGAGAAATTAAAGCAATAGTAGTTAAGAGTTTTCTCTATTATATAAAAAGAGGTAATTACCGTATCGGATAGTTGCCTCTTTTTGTATAATGGTGCAGTCTGGACGCTAAAAGTTCTGGCAAGATCCCACTTCATTTCGTTCTGCTGTGGCTTTTTTTTATTTTCACTAGAGCAGGATATGCTTTTATCGACTTTGTTATTTGGTCCGGCAGTGAAATCAAATCATTACCTGTATTTTGTTACCTTATATATATAGGTGCGAAGTGAAAGAGTAATGTTTGTCTGTATATAAGAGATGAGAGCTTTTGATTTGTTTTACGCTGTAGTTGTTATGAAAAGTCTTTGGGCGGTAAAAGAATAATATCGCGTGGTATTTAGTGGGCTGGTATAAACAAATTGTCGAATAGTAAAGTGTACTTATATATGGTATACTAAAGGAGCGGTAGAAGTTTCGTAGGATCGAAGAGTCGTTTTTGTATTGGGGTTAAAAAACTGTATGCTTTAAGAATCTTGTTACCAGCGAGTTAAATAAAAAGCAAAAAAAAGTGTTAAAAAAAGCGATTAAAAAGCTTGAATAATTGAATAAAGTAGCTACTTTTGCACCCGCAATGACGCAGACGTTCTTACTTAAATATTGGAAAGCGAATCGAAGATAAGACGAAAGTTTTAAAAAAAAGATTTGCGAGAAAAGAAAGA
>NZ_JBLVPS010000032.1:0-37747 GCF_048286515.1 Flavobacterium rhamnosi
CGTTTTTTGATTCTTCAAAATAATACCCTACTTTTGAATCAAACTATGTATTCATTCTTGCCGAATACTCTGCACTTCCAGTTGCCAAAAACTCTGCATTCTTATTTACCGTTCACACCATTCCACCATATTCAAATATGAAACATGGAACTAATAAATTATTTACATTTTTCCAATAATATTCTTGTTTAGTGCCAGCTTCATGATAATAAGTAACCCAAAAAACATTTTTGCCGATTTTTTGAAAATTAACTTTATCTGACCCTATTGCATCTGGGTCTTCATATTTTTGAAGATAAGCAATATATTTACCATCAATCTTCTTGTCGTTGGGATTGTTGGAAATTGCTGCTTCCTTTTTTTTACTTGTTAAATTATCTTTTTTGGAATTATTGCAGGAAGCAATAATAGTTACTATCATTATTAAAATGCTAAATCTTTTTTTCATGTTAAAAATGTATGGTTTTATTTGTAATTATAAGATTTTGAAAAACAATTATTGTCCAATATAAATTGGGTAGTAACCATTACATTTTTCTGTTTTGCTTAAATCGCTATTCTCAAATGATGCTACCTTTCCATTTTTGTCAATAATGAAACTATATAATAAATTTTCATCATTAAATAACTGACCTTTTGTTAAATGACCTCCTCTGCTTTCTTGAATAAATGTTCTTTTATTCGTTTCAAATACAATTATAATTTTATTTGAAGTGCATACATTGACATCTTTTAATATCCATTTATCAAATTGTATGATTTTTTTCTTTTCATAATCACCTGTTACTAATGTGTATTTACCAGTCCCATTACAGTTAAAACATTTTACAGAGCCACCTGTTAATGGATTTCTTTGAAATGTTCTAATATATCCGTTACGAACTTTGTCTGGTACAATTCCTGTTCCAGCACAAACCTCACAAGACCTTTCTCCAATGTCTTTTGACGGTTGCTTGTCAACTACTGTCTCGGAATTATTGTTCTGTGGAAGTAATGTATTAAAATCAATCATATTTGCTAATATATTTTGAAATACTAATTGATTTTCAGTAAGTGGATTTTCAAAATTCTTTATTTCACTAAAAGATAAATTATAAATTGATAATTTATTCTCTATCCACCCCATAAAAGAATATTTGTCAATTGTATTATTATCAAAAAATATTGGAAATTTTAAATTTAGATTATTCAATTCAGATATAGTTTTATAATATTTCCATTCATAACTATTACCCCAAATATTTAACACTTTATCACATTTATTAGTTTGGTCTAACCATGGACTTATGAAATAATATTTATCATCTTCATATTTGATATATAATTTGTCTTTTTTTTATTCTACGAGTTTTGAATTGTTTCCAATCACATTTACTTTGAAATATGAATTGATTTCTGCTATTGCCTTATCGTATAACCCGTCAACATTTTTTAATAGGTCGTCAATTTTTGTTAAGACTGCATTATTTTTAGAGCCGTAACTAGTGCCAAATAAAGCAAATGTTCCTTTTGAATTTTGAATTATATCATTCAATAAATAATTATTCGAAATAGTCTCTGTAAAATCTGAAAAATTATTTATAGTTGTATATCGTTTAAAACGACCTTGGGGGTTAGTAAAAAAATCAATCGCTTCAAAGTGTGTTTTATCTCCCAAATTAATAAATTTCAGAGGGACAAAATTATTGGCGGTAAAATAAATCCCATCAAATCGTTTATTCATTTTGAATTTTTTCTTTGAACTACTTAATTCTTGTATTTTTGATAATGCTTTTTCTTGAAAATATTTTGGGTTTGTATTTAAGATTTTTGTTTCATTTAATAATTCCATTTTTGGGAATGAATAAAGTGAATATAATCCAGTAAGTCGAGAGGATGTTGTCGATTCTTTACTGTTTAAATCTAAAATGTAGTAATCAATAAATTTATCGTTTGTTCCGTTAAAATTATATGTCTTTATAACTAAATATTGTTCGTTTTCAGTTAAAGATAAACTTGTAATTATGGAGTTCTTGTTAGAACCTGTTGTATTTAACATTTCAATTCCAAGTTTCGAAAATGCTATACTTTTTTCTAATCTACCAGTTGGTAAGTCATAAAAAAACAAATCACCAGCATAGTTTGCTGTTATTAATTTTTTTTGTTCTTTGTATGTAATAATTGTTGGGCTTCCTAACTTAAATATACGAATGTTTTCTCCATAATATCCATTGTTTTCAGAATAAGCTTGAGAAATTTTATATCCTTCAGAAGGAGCATATATATTTTCATAATTGACATCATTAGTTAAATCATTAATTGATTTTTCTCTCAAATCTATTTTTATTTGAGTATGACCTATTATTGGTAAAATAAATAATAATAAAAATAGTCTCATTGCGTTATTTCAATTTCGGGTAATGAATAAATAAATGTATTATTGATTAAAATATGTTTTAAATCTGATGAAATAAAAGCAGTATGAATCCTTTCTTTGTCAAATACAAAATTATACGTATAAACAAAAGAATTATCTCTCTCACTTTCCCAATGCTTCCCTTTATAAAACTGGACAAAAGCAGTATTCTCATTTTCCCTTATTTTTTCAGACAAGTTATGTCCCATTGAGTCAAACAATTTTGGCAATCTAGCATAAGCATGAATATTGCTATTAAAAGCACAGTCAGGATTAACTTCATAGTATCTGTTTTGACCATCTAGGCCTCTATAATAATAACAAACTGGAATAAAGTTTTTATTTTTTTTAATAACATCTGTTTGTTCTCCTGATTTATTAAATTTTTGGAATATTTTTCTATTTCCCACATATCCTTCATATTCAATGATAAACTCTCCTTTTTCATTCGAAAAAACTTGTTTTGTTGGTCGATAATAATTTTTATCAAACACAACAGAAATAGGAGGATTAGTTCCTGCTTCGAATGATGATATTTTCATATTTTCATAATCAATAAATACCAAATAACTTCCAAAGTCAATAACTTTATAATTGAAATTGGAAAGATTATATGTTTTTCTATCTTTCGAATGTATACCGAGATTATTAGGTATATACAGTTTTTGTTTAATAGAAATTTTTCCAAATTGCTTAGATGACAAATCAACCAGAGATATTGCAATCATTTCACTACTTGAAGTATTAGAGCTTTTTTCTACTGAATATAGAATCATTATTCCTTTATCAAAATCTAAAATTACGGTTTCATTGTATACATAACCGATTTGTATAGATGGATTTAATTCTCCAATAAAACTTGACTGTGTGTTCTGATTCTGACTATTAACAGTTTCTTTTTTCCCTGTGCTATTGACAAAAGGCACTTTCAAAGTCATTCCCAACTGAATCCCTTTCTCTTTAAGTTCAGGATTAAGTTCTATCAATTCATCGGCACTTATATTAAACATATTTGAGACACTATATATGGTCTCTTTTGGTTTAACTTCATGAATTGAGAAATCAGTTTTTCCATTAGTATTAACAATTTGACCCATTGAACTAGTTATGGTCAAAAAATGCCCTAACAAAACAAAGAATAATTGTTTTAACCTTATTTTATTTTTCATTTATAGTATTGAATAATTATATTTTATGATATTTTATTTTAAACATTGAACCTTTTTTTACTTTATTTCCATTACGACTATTTACCCAAACGAAGATATTAGTTCTTTTATAAAGTAATATTTTACTGCAAAACTATAGCTAATTAATATCCGAAAAATTAAGAATTAGTTATCGTCAAATTTTCTCAATTTAACGGTTGCTTCTAAAATTCCCACAAACATAATTAAAAATTCAATTAACATATTATAGTATGTTAAAAAAATTAAGCATTATCCTCAAATTGGCTTCATATGGAAGCTATGGATAATACTTGTGAATTGAAGCGGTTAGGATTGCGTATTAAGCAATTAAGGACAGCTCGTGGTTTATCACAAGCTAAACTTGGTTTGCTGATATTAAAAGACCAACAATCTATCCACAAAGTAGAAGCAGGAGAATTTAACCCTACATACCTCTATCTTCTTGAAATAAGCAAAGGACTTGAAATACCACTGAGTGAATTGCTGGACTTTTGAACTCAATAGAATAAGATTATTTCTTAACTTATTGTCATTGCTAAGATAGCATGTCCAATACTGCAAGTAATATATAAATCGAAAACTAAAACGATTTTTTGGGCAAAAAACATTAGCCATATCTATGCACAGCCTCAGAAAGACATTCGGTCGCCAAGTTTGGTCTAACAATAATGAAACGGACAAAGCTTTGTTGTATCTTAGTGAACTTTTCAATCATTCATCACCAGAAATAACTAAACGTTATCTTGGAATTAGACAGGAAGAGCTAGATGATATTTATATGAGTTTATGATTTAAGTTAAATATATGGATATCAAAATACCAGAAATAGATAATGAATTTCTTTGCATAGCTAATTCAAAAGAACCAACTCTGACTGCTGTTGTATTAAGCTATTTATCAAAAGAAGGAAAATACCTTCCTGTCTTCCAATTCATGGATGTTACAATTGAGAAAGACGATTATTTAAGAGAAGAAATCGATGAGCATGATATTTCACGAAGAAATGGCCATGAATTTAACGTTAAAATCATCAATAACCTTCATAGAATTGGAGATTGTAAATTTATAATAATAGTTGGATTAACTGAAAAACAAAAAAGTTATCTATCATTTTTAAACGAATTTAAAGTTATTGACATTCAAGATTTTTATGATGCCGATTTATTACTAAAAGATTTGACTGACAAAACAAATTTTTTATCGTGCAATATCAATGATATTCACTATGGTCTTTTTAAAGCTGTTAAAAGTAATTTGCTTTTAAAAATAGAAGAACATTCGGAAAGAATAACAGAAACTAACTTTCATAGTAAGGGGTTAATTGTTATTGAAAATATATTAAGAACTTCAACTATAATTTCTGTCAATTATGCACTTTCAATTGGTGCTAACATTATTGTAATTACTCCACCTGAAATTGGTAGAAAAGAAATAAAATCCTTTGTTGAAAATTGGCAAGGTGGAGATTATAATTCATTTTTAGATTTAAGTACTATAATATACCAAAGTGTTGAATTCATTGAATTTATTAATTATGAATATGCAACCTTCTTTACTAAAGGTATTCCATATTCATTAATTCTAAATAACGTTATACCTTTCACTCATGTACACTTATATCTTAATCCAGATTTTTTTATTTTTAATAATTTATACTTTGAGAATCATTTCGAAATTCATTCAGCAATAGTGTTTTCACCATTAGAATTTAGCGATGAGGAAACAGATTTTGTCATTAAAAAAATTGAAGAAAAAAAATATTATGTTAAAAAATTGATAGGAAACAATGCATCAGTATATAATATAGATATGCATGTAAAAGAATTTCCTTTTAATATTTTACATTTTTGCAGTCATGGTGGTGAAGTAGATGGATATAGTGTTGTTTTAGAATTTATAGACAGGTTTGGAACAAAACATAAAATAGAGTACGATGAAGTAGTAAGTTTGGCACCAACTTATGGAGAAGAACTAATAAGCGTTACTACAAAAATGATTTGGAGAAAATTTAATGGATTAATATGGGGTAGTAAAGAATTCAAAAAAATGAATTATGAAAATTATATTTTCTCAGACATGCAAAATATGATAAATAAAAAAGAAAAGATAATTAGAGTAAAAAAAGATATAATCACAGATTCTTGTGCCATAAAATGTTGTGATTTTGGATATCAAGCTATGTTCAACTTTTTAGCAGCTTCTTATTCACCAATAATTTTTAATAACACCTGTTGGTCTGGGGCAGATATCTCACATCATTTCATAAGTGTAGGAGCTAGAGGATATGTTGGTACATTATGGAATATTAATAATAATATTGCAAAAAATACAGCTGAACGTTTTTATGAAAAATTATTTGATAATTCAATTTTAGATTCATTGCAAAGTTCATTGATAAATACATTAGGAACAAAAGATGAAAATGTTTATATTTTTTGGGGGCTACATTTTACTTCATTAAAAAGTGGTGCATCAATAGAAAACAGTAAAATGGATATAACTTATGCATTATTTAATTCTCTTGATATATGGAAAAGAAAACTAGGGTCTGTTTCCAAAAAATCAACTATTGATAATATTAAAAAAAACATACAATGGAATGCAAATCAAATTATGGATTTTTTTAGAAATGAAGCAATTGAGATTTTAAATAAAAATAAATTCAATCAATAGCATATGGTTCAAAGGAGACAAATAAACTACGAGGAGTATAAAAAACTTCAGGAAAGAGCAGAAAAAGCAGCTTCTGACTTGGGAAAACATGAAAATAAAAATTTCATTAAAGTTCGTTTTCCAGAACCAAATTACAGAAAAATTTCTATTGAAAACAGCGATTTTTTTTATGGAGGAACCAATATTTTCCTAGGCCTAATTGACAAATATATTTTAGAAGCACAAGATAAATTTCCAGAAAAATTTGGTAATAATAACGCTGCTACAGTCTTATCAGCTCTAAACAAAACAAGATACTTACATCACAGATTAATTGATGCAATTAGGATTTATAAAAACGAAAATTTTATTTGGGTTTACGATAATTTAACTAATGGCAAAGATAATAGAATTCTTCGGCTTGATTTGTTCAGGATGTTGAAACCAGTACCTTTTGAAAAAAGAAAATGGGAATTTATTGGCGGTATATTACATGTCTTAAAACACTTTAGTTTTAATGGAAAAAACCTTTCGACTGGAAAAGACATAAATGATGTAACAAATGTTGAACAGGTGATTTTTATGATAATTGAAGCGTTTTATATAACTGATGGTGAATTCGATGATAAGGGAGAAAAATATACTGTTTATTTAAAACTAAACGATAAATATAATTTGAAATTAGCCTTCTTTCGAGAAAAGAGTACGAATGTTTATTTCATTAATACAGCTCACAAACAAAAAATTAAAATACAAAAATAATATCCAGTAATTATATATCCGTTAACATTCAATCTTCCTCATGAAAACAACAATTCAATGGTTCATTCCATGCTATTTTAATACCGAGAATGGTCATGACGATGAAATTATTCTTGACATTACAGATTCTGTAAAAAATATTTTCTCAAATGATGTTGCAGGAAAAAAAATCGAGTACGGATTTAACCATGGCTTAAAAAACGTGACTCAAAATCAAATTAGTAAAGTAAAAATTAAGATATTACCAAGATTTATGTCTGGGTTTGTAAATGAAAATAGAATTGTAGAATTTATTGAGGAAAACAGCTCTAAAATTTATAGTCATTTCAATACTGACAACTATAAAAAGTGGAATCATAATTTAGGAGTTGTTTGTATTCAAGTAACCATGAATTATAACACAAATTCAATACCTACAAGAAATGAAATAAAAGATTTCAGATTCAATCAAATTTTTCTAACTGAATACCATAAAAATAAGGCTATACTTCAAGAAATTTCTTCATTTTTCCTTTCTGCGTTGCATTTAACTTTTCCCACTAGGTCAATTATGATGTGGAACGATAATCCAATTAATGATGGGATAATGCACCTAAACTCTGTTAAAAAAAATTATTTCACCAGTATGAATACCGATAATTTCATGCATCATGTTTTAATTGTAGAGCAACAATTAGATAATTTAAAAACTAATATTCAAGGTTTATCTAAAGTTTGGCATTTAAATTTATGGTCATTGAAAAGATATCTAATAGCGGTAAAGTCAAATTTAGTCGACATGGACAATTTACTTGATTTAATTTACTCTTTAGAAGGTTTGTTTGAAAAAAATACATCTTCTGATTTTATTAAATTATTTTGTTCCGCAAGTCTTTGCAAAAAACATAATGATGCAAAGAAAATGAAATCAAAATTAGATTTGGTTTTTAAATTAAGGAATGAAATGGCTCATGGTGGTTTGCATTATCAAGGTTATGAAAAGATAAAACTTGACGGAAAAGAGATTCTTTCACAAGAATTATATTGGGACATGAAAACAATTGTAAGTCAAATGTTAATATTGTCAATTTCTAAATTATTAAAAAATACTGAAATGAGAAATCTTAATTTTAAAACTGATGATTTTTTTGATATACTTTATAAAGAAACATAACATTATATCTATATTATCTTAGACTTCTTAAAAGTGCGTTTTCATCCTCCCAGTTACCATCTTCAATATATTTATCTCTTAATTCTTTGAATATCAAGGAAACGTTGGGATGAGTAATTTAAGTTTGTTCAAAGAGGCTTTTAAAATATGACGCTCTATATCTTTCAATATTTCCACTTCAAAAGCTCCCCTGCGGGTGAATCCTAAATTTTTTGAAATCTGCATTTTAAAAGCAGATTTGATGCTTTCTGAATTTATTTTTTCAATTAAGTCATATATTTCATTAGCATATCCTTTGTTTTCAGACATGTTGATTGCATACTTAGCCAATAACTTACCTATACTACTATCTGTAATTCTCTCTCGGTAGTGAAGTAAAATACTTTTGAAAGTTCTATTACCCTTTTCAATTTTGTAATACATTTATACAAAATATTTATTTGTTTTATCATCTAAATAAGTATTGATAAGATGAAAAATACACAATAACCTTTTAAACATAAAAATGGATTACAATTGGGATAAAATCAGAGCTACTTTAAAGAAAGAATTGCAAACAACTTTTGATGACCTGAATCAACCGAATTACCCTTTCACTATAGAGGAAGGGTTAGATTTATTCTGTAAGACATTAATGTTCCGAACAGGGGAAGATGATTTGGATGGTATTGAAATAAGAGTGATACCAACAATATATAAATATTATCACACATCCAAGGATAAAAATGATGCATTTAACTATTTGACCCAATTAGCGACCAAACTTGATTCATTTTTACAAAAAATCGTATTCCTATTTCATTCTTCAGATTACATTACTTTGAAAAGTCAGAATAAAGGAATGTTTCATTATGTATTAAAAAGCGGTATAAATATCAACAATATTGATTTTAGATTACCATTAAGTTCAATACCAGCTACATCACTAACATCACATTTCGGCATCCAATTGTATGATGCATATAAATTAAGAAATATTGAAGCTCACACAGCAAATGATTTTAATGATGCTGATATACCTAATTTTATAAAATCCGTTTTAGCAATATATCTATTTACAACATTTGAATATTATAGTCAGTTAGTTGCCAGAGTTGGTCACATCACAATTCCTCAGTACATTAATATAAGTGAAATTGTTAAAGACTTAACTCCTCCAAGAGAATATGAAATTGATTTAACGAATTTAATTGGAAGAAACAATGACTTAATTAACTTAGAACAAGAAGTTGAGAATAACGATAATAAAATTATTGCATTAAAAAATATAGGAGGAATCGGTAAAACAACTCTACTAAAGGGGTTCATTAAAAATAATAAAAATAACTATAATCACATTATATGGATACCCTTTCAAAATGATTTGATAAATTCGTTTATTAACAATGTAGTACTTTTAAAAAATCTTGATTTTCCATTAATGATTAATATTTCGCCTTTTGAGAATTATAAATTATTAATGAATAATATCAATAATCTTAGTGGAAAAACTTTATTGTTAATAGATGATTTACAAGAAGATACTTTTGAGAATTATTCTCAACTTCCATTCTCAACAAATTGTCAAATCATTGCGACAACAAGACTTAAATTATCAAATTCTTCAATTAAATTTTTAGAAATCGATTTTCTTGACTTTGATTCAGCAAAATTACTTTTCTCAAAACATTACAGTGGAATTAGTACTGATACATTATTAAAAGAGTTATTTGATTTAATCGGTTTTCATACTTTAACAATTGAATTATTAGCAAAGACACTTGAAACAAATTTTACAATTGGTGGGTTAACAGGGTTAATTGATTATTTGAAAAAAGACACAATTTCTAATGAGAATTGGCAAGTTGCTGTTCAATCTGAATATGATGATGAAACTATAAATCTAAAAAATCATTTATTAAAAGCTTTTACTTTAATTTCTTTATCTACACTAGAAACACAAATTCTTTCATATTTCGCTGTTTTGCCAACTTTACAATTTTTTGGAAACGAATTAAAAAAACTCTTTTCAATAGAAGATTCTCAGAATAGTGCATTTATAGAAACAATGGGTTTATTATTTAGAAAAGGTTGGATAATAAAAATGGGGGATTTGTATCAAATGCATACAATCATACAAGAAGTAATTAAAGTAACAATACCGCCAACTTTTCAATCAAATTCCTCTCTAATTAAAGGATTGTGTAATTATTTAAATGTTGAGGACTATTATTCTATCACTGAAAAAATCAAATATATTTCTTGTTCCGAGCATGTTCTTTCAATTATAAATGAAGAATCTGATGAAATTAATACATTAAACAATTTAGTTGCAATCGGTTTAAATAGTAAGGGAGATTTTTCAACCGCATTAAAATATGCTGAAAAGTCCTTAAAATATGCAAAAAAAATTGGTGATGACCATAAAGTATATCAAACCTATTCAACATTGGGAATGATAAATCGTCATCTTGGAAATCTTAAAGAGTCTTTAGAAATTTATGAAAAAGCTATTGACATTATAGAAGATTCAACCCCAAAATATGTAACTTCATTGCAAGTGTACTTAAATTTAGCCACTCTTTTAGAACAATTTGGAGAAAGAAAACATTTAATTCAAGCAAAAGAACTTTACGAGTATGTTTTTAACGAATTAGAATTCTTCCTAGAAAGTAATGCGCCAGAAAAGAGTTATTTAATTTTATTAGCAACAACTCTTAATAGCTTAGGAAAAATATACACATTGTTAGATGAGTATGAGAAAGCAATTATATTTCAGCAAGATGCTTATGAAAAGTTAGTAGAATTACTTGGAGACAAGCATGAAATTACTGGTATTTGTGCAAATAATCTAGGGTTGGCTTATGGTTATAATAAGGATTTTATTAATTCATTAAAATACCACAAAATCGCTGTGTCTATTCAAGAACAAATATTTGATGAAAATCATCCTGAAGTTTCAATAAGTAAATCGGGATTAGCTAATGCATATAAAAACGTAGGAGAAGTAGATAAAGCAAAATTAATTTTTAAAGAAGTTCTTGAAATTGGAGAAAAGAATTTGCCAAAAAATCATCCAACATTAGCAAGACGAAAATCTAATTATGCCACACTTTGCACTGAAGAATCAGAAAGAGAGATTGCCAAAAAATTATACATTGAAGCAATTGAAATTGATTCATTTAATTATGGTGATAAAAACCCAAATATCGGTACATGTAATTTAAATCTTGGTACTTTATATATGAAGGAACGGAATTGGATATTAGCTAGTAAACATCTCCAAATTGCTAATGAAATATATGATTACAATAAAATTAACAATGAATTTTCAAATTCTGCTATTGCTTATTTAAAAATAGCTAAACAATATCTATAACTTATATATCTTTGTAAAGTAAAATACTTTTGAAAGTTCTGGTACCCTCGTTGGTACCCTCTAAAATATATTTTTGTAAAGCATTGAATCTATTGGCTTGAAGCGGATAATGAAAGACCCTCTTTCTCCGCTGAAATCGTAACCCCCAACAAACGTTGGGGGTTACGTGGTTTTATACCGGAGCTGTTTTCTCCGCACTATCAAATTCACAAAAAGCTCCATAATTGTAAAAGCCCGGAAACATTGCCCTTTGCAGGCTTTTTATCTTTTTGGGTTTATGGGTAAGGATATCCAAAGGACCAACCAAAGTGACCCTATAGGTGACCCTTTTTTTTTGTTTTTTACAAGTATTTAATTATTAAATTATCATAATTTTAACACTTCAATCAATTCCCTGGGAATTCCCTGAAAATCAGTATATTATTTGTTTTTTTAAATTAAATTTAACTACAAACCTAAAAAACAAGTAGTTATGCTAAATATTTATTTTTATCTCAAATCAGGCAAATTTAATTGGAAAGGCGAATCCCCAATTTTTGTACGCATCTGCTATAATCAGAAATCCACAACAATGACAACTGGTAAATCAATAGCAAAGGAAAGATGGGAATTTACCAATAAGCTTAGAAATATTTTAAAGCTTGAAAAAGAAAAAGCAATAAGAAACAGTTTAGATACACTTCAGCTTAACATTGAAAAAAAAATTAATGAAATGGCAGCAGTACATCCTGATGTTTTATTGGTACAGCTTAAAGACACTCTTAATGGTAAGATTCAAGTACAGTCTGAAACGATTACGATTTTGAAAATTTTGGATCTGTATATTGAATACTTTAGAAAAAAAGTAGAGGGTAAGGAAAGATCCATGGCCTCACTTCAAAAATACGAGCGATCCAAAGAATTACTACTTACGTTTATTAATAAACACTATGGGCAGGCCGATATGGAATGTATTTTAATTAACAATGCATTCGTATACCATTTGGAATCATTTCTAAAATATGATACAAATTTTAAAGGAAAAACAGGGATTAAAAACAACTCCGTGGTAAAGTACATGAGAATGTACAAAACAGCTGCAAATTACGGTGTTAAAATGGGTGTCCTGCTTAAAAACCCCTATAGTATTTACGATGGTAAGTTAACCGTTAAAAATGCAGTATATCTTGCTACGGAGGAATTAAATACAATTGAAGGTAAAAAAATTAGTATCAAGCGTCTTGAAAGAGTAAAAGATATATTTCTTTTTTGTTGCTATACCGGATATGCTCCCATAGACGCTTCCAATCTGACTTCAAACAATTTAGTGACTGATTGTAATGGCAATCTTTGGATTGTAACCAACAGAACAAAAACAGCAATTCGCGCCAATGTGCCTGTGCTCCCTCCTGTGCTGAAGATAATTAACAAATATAAAAATCAACAAATGGGATTGATTCCTAAAATATCCAATCAAAAAATGAATGTTTATTTGAAGGAAATTGGAGTGTTATGCGGGATTGATAAAAACCTAACTTGGTATGTAGCCAGACACACCTTTGCTACGACTGTGACATTAGGCAATGGCGTGAAGATTGAAAATGTTTCAGCAATGATGGGCCATACTAATATTATGCAAACACAGCATTATGCTAAGGTGTTAGATGCAAATGTAATGGAAGACATGTTTAAATTGATGAAGAAATATAAAAACATATAAGGGCAATCATGCCGTGAATAATAACATTATTTGCCAAAAATACGCAAATGAGATAAAGATATCCGCCAAAAAATTTGCAGAGGTCTTCGCTTTGTCTCCAAAAAAGTCGTTCATTTACTATTAAACCTTGAACCTGAATCTTTAATTTTTTGAATCATTGAACTTCAAAAAAACCAAATATTTTGATTATTATTGCCCATCCAATTACAGATCAGTATAAAGAATGAGAAAAATAAAAATATTCATCAGTAGCGTACAAGTCGAAATGGCGAAAGAGCGTTGGGCTTTACACGAATATTTATTATCCGACCCATTGTTGGGGAAATTTTTCGAACCTTTCTTGTTTGAACTGTTACCTGCAAGCGACCAGAATGCGGCAAACCTCTATCTGAGAGAAGTGGAACTTTGTGATATTTATTTAGGAATTTTAGGCAATGATTATGGTTTTGAGGATGCTGCAGGAATTTCTCCTACTGAAAGAGAATTTGACCATGCCACTTTACACCACAAAACCCGTCTTGTTTTTCTAACATCAAATAGCTCATCTGACAGACGCCCACAACAAAATGTTTTTATCAATAAAGTTCAATCTGCTTTAGTCCGAAAACGCTTTAGTTCTGTCGAAGAATTAAAAGCTTCTGTTTATGCTGCTTTGGTCAAATATTTAGAAGAAAAGGAAATCATTCGAACAGGTCCTTTTGACGCTTCTTTACATCCAAAAGCTACTTTGCAGGACATCGATACCGAAAAAGTTGCTGCCTTTGTTCGTTTAGCAAAATCAAAAAGAGGTTTTCCACTACCGGAAACCGCTTCTGTTGAAGTGGTTTTAACCCACTTAAATCTCTGTCAAGAAAACAGGGTGACCAATGCTGCTCTGCTTTTGTTTGGAAAAAACCCACAACGGTTTTTCATAAATGCAGAAGTTCGTTGCGCTTATTTCCAGGGTAACATCGTAGAAAAACCAATCCCTTCTTACAAGGTATTTCAGGGTGATGTTTTTGAATTGGTTAATCAGTCAGAAGACTTCATTTTGTCCAAATTAGATTATTCAGTAGGTACTCGGTCTGAGAATGCAGACATTCCTGGACAATACGAAATTCCAAGAGAAGTCATTGCTGAAGCTTTAGTAAATGCCATTGCCCATCGTGATTATACTTCAAATGGGAGTGTTCAGGTAATGATGTTTAGGGATCGTCTGGAAATATGGAATCCTGGTTTATTACCTATGGGCTGGACTACCGAAAAACTAAAAACCCTGCATAGTTCAATTCCTTTCAATCCACTGTTGGCTCATCCCATGTATTTGGCAGGTTACATCGAACGCTTGGGAACAGGTACTGCCGATATCATCCGACTGAGTAAAGAAGCCGGACTCCAAGAACCCGTATTTCTTCAAGACGAAGATTTCAAAACCATACTTTACAGAAAAACTACCGAGGAAGCAACCGAACAAGGAGATTCAAGGTTGGGAGATAAGTTGGGAGATAAGTTGGGAGATAAGTTGGGAGATAAGTTGGGAGATAAGTTGGGAGATAAGTTGGGAGATACTTCCATCAAAATAATTGTCGCTATCAAAAATGACAAAGAAATTAGTATTGCCCAATTGGCTTCCCAATTAGCAATAAGCACTACTACAGTCGAAAAACAATTAGCAAAATTAAAGAAAAAAGGAATCCTATTGCGCCACGGCACCAAGGGTGGTTATTGGGAAATAAGTAAGGAAAGTAAAGAGTAAACTAAGTATTTTTTCTTTAGATTTCCAAATATTCCTAACCATCCAAACCAAGCATATAAAACCGTTGAAGGAAAATAAAGTATAATGATTCAACGAATAATTTCTTCTTCTAAGATACATCAGTGGATTAAATTACAAAAAAAAATGATCCTTAAATCCTAGATGAAACTATAGGAAAGTTAAATCATAATTACTGAACAATAATCAAATAGATGTCACCATCAGTACCATTAAACAAAATCGAACTATTCAAATCTGTTTTTATGGGCAGAGAAGATGTATTTGCAGTTCGCTGGGAAAAGGGAAATAAAAGCGGCTATATGCCAGCATACTTCTATGATCCATATAGATATCGGGCACATAAAATGAGTGGTGGCACTTTTCAAAATTACACAGATAAAGAATATCTGTCTTTTACTGACAAAGAAATTGAAAAACACCTCCATGGGGAACAACTAATCGGAATTTACCCTTTACTAAAAGACAATACTTCGTGGTTTATCGTCGCTGACTTTGATAAAGAAAACTGGGTAGAAGATTGCAAACGATTTATAACTGCTTGTAAAGAAAAAGGAATTCCGTCCCACTTGGAACGCTCACGTTCAGGTAAAGGTGGACATGTTTGGATTTTTTTTGAACAACCTTATCCGGCAATTAAAAGCAGGCAGCTATTTATTTCGATTTTAGAGCAAGCAGGAATTTTTTCTTTGTTTGACAAGAGTTCCAGTTTTGATAGGCTGTTTCCTAATCAAGATTTTCTTTCCGGAAAAGGATTTGGAAACTTAATAGCACTTCCGTTTTATAAAAAAACATTGGAACAAGGAAATAGTTGTTTTATTGAAATTGATAATTTACGGCCATTTTCAGACCAATGGGATTATATTAAAAACATCCAAAGAATTTCAACAACAGCACTCGATAAACTTTACCAAATTTATATTGTACCACAAAACATTGCTATTCCAACTTTATCTCAATCTAACAATGGAAAGCTGATCATAACATTAAACAATGTTGTAAAAATTAATCGTAACGCAATATCTACCCTATTAATTAATTTTCTAAAAGAAGAATTAAATTTTCTGAATACGGAATTTTTAATAAAAAAGAAAATGGGTAAAAATACTTTTGGAGCCGAACGTTATTTCAAGTTTGTTGAAGAAACTGAAAATGCTATAATCATTCCAAAAGGTTTTATTGGAAAAATAATTCGCTTTTGTAGAGAAAATAAAATCGAACACGATTTTAATGATGAAAGAAAAAAACTAAATGAAGTTTCTTTTTTATTTAACGCACAACTACGAGAACACCAGCAAATAGTTGTTGACACTATTGGTAAGAAAGATTTAGGAGTAATTGTAGCTCCACCCGGCTCTGGTAAAACGGTTGTAGGACTAAAAATCATTGCAGAGAAAAGACAACCCGCTTTAATCATTACGCATCGCAAACAAATTGCGGAACAATGGATAGAAAGAATTGAAACCTTTTTAGGAATACCAAAAAATGATATTGGAAAAATCGGGCAAGGCAAAACTAAAATAGGAAAACAAATAACAGTTGCCATGATTCAGAGTTTATCAAAGGAACTTGAAAAAGCTGATGCGGGAAAACTTTTAAATGCCTTTGGGACTATTATTATAGATGAGTGCCACCATATTCCTGCTGAAACATTCAGAAATACAATTACAAAATTGCAAACCTTTTATTTGTATGGATTGACCGCAACTCCATTTAGAAAATATAATGATAGTAAACTTATCTTTATTCACTTAGGTGAAGTGATCGCTGAAATAAAATCAGATGAAATAAGCACATCTAAAAGGCCAAAAATTATTATCAGAAACACAGCACTTGATGTGCCATTCAATTCAAAGACCGACAAATTTGAAACTTTATCAAAAATTCTAGTTCACGATTCTACTCGAAACAAGGCAATTCTTCAAGATATAATCAACGAATTGAAGTCAGACAAGAAAATCGTTATTATAACCGAACGCAAAGAACACATTGACTCTCTTTATCAATATTTAAAACAGTCTTACGAAGCAATTACTTTAAGTGGAGAAGATTCTGAAAGTGCCAAAAACTCAAAATGGAAATTACTAAAGGAAGGTAATTATCAAGTACTAATCACCACTGGACAATTCTTTGGTGAAGGAACTGATTTGCAAAACGCCAATTGTCTGTTTCTTGTTTATCCATTTTCTTTTGAAGGCAAATTAATTCAATACGTCGGTAGAGTTCAACGATCGGAAATAGTTCCAACTATTTATGATTATCGGGACATCAAGATTGATTACTTAAACAAAATGTTTCTGAAGAGAAATGCTTATTACAGAAAAATAGATAAACTAGCCACCTTATTTGATGAACCTGAAGAGGAAATTACTGTTTCAAAAACCACTTTCACTATTGATCAGAAAATAAAGATTCTATTTGAAAAACTTGAATTTCGATACGGAAGTATTGCTTTCAAATACAATGTGCCTGAAATGAAAACAGATCTTGAATTTGATATTGAAAATCTCGAAATCAGACCAGAATTTGAGGTTTTGAAAGCTTATTTCTCCAAGACACTCAAAATAAAAAATATTACTGCTACTATTCAAGCTGAATTTGAAGATGGTAAACTAATTTCTCAATTGGCATTATCCGACGACCTAAAAAAGATAAGTAGAGAATTGATTGAAGGAGTCAAATTTAAATTTATAACGAAGATCTTCTTGGGTAAAGCAAATGCAATAAGTCAGGAAAATTTGCTTGATATTAACCAATTACAAAGTGAAAATAATTACAAGTTATATGATTCTGGAGACGAATTATTAAATGATTTTTTACATAATAAAAACTACAAACACTATAAGCACTTACAATATTTAGCCGACCGTCACGAAAGGACTATTCTTAAAATTCGATTTGTCCTTAATCCTTTTTCATTTGTTTTTCTCTTAGCCGGAAAAGAAGGATTTCATATTATTTTAGAAACGCTGAACACCGAAGAAGCCACATACATTTGGCATTTTGATAATGACAAGCGAACACTTCCTGACAAATTAAAACAGGTTGACCATTACCTTAACATCATTAGAAATAATGGGAGACAAACATTTATAGAAAATCTACCAGAGAATTTCAGTCGCATACTTCATGACTATTCAGATGAAAGAAAAGGATTTACAATTTGGAAAGATTTGATAGAAGAAAGACTTCCGTAAGAATCTAAACTTCTATTACAATATTATGTATTAAAGATGGAAAACAAAAGTTTGCAAATTGAAAACTTTTTTATATCTTTGACAAATGAAAGTTCTTGTTAAGAAAACATTACACTATTACATTCACAAATTTCCAATTGCAGAAAAGCAATTGCACATTTGGCATAATGAGTTTTCAGAAATAACTTTTAACAATTTTAATGAACTTAAGAAAGTTTATGGAAATGCAAGTATTGTAAACAATAATAGGGTCGTATTTAATATCAAAGGAAATGACTTTAGATTAGTTGTATCTATTAATTTTCAGCAGCAAACTTGTTATTTAATATGGTTCGGAACACATTCAGCATATGATAAAATCAATGTTGAAACGATCGCTTTTGATTCCGACATACTAAACTTTATAAAAAAATAATTATGAACTGGAAAGTATTAAAAACCGAAGATGATTACAACAAGGCATCCTTACGACTTATGGAAATTTTCCATGTAGAACCTAATACACCTGAATTTGACGAATTAGATTTGTTGTCTATTTTAATAAAAGATTATGACGACAGACATTATTCTATGCCTGAACTTGATGCCTTAGAAGTTATCAAAATAAAAATGCAAGAAATGGGAATGAAAAATAAAGATTTAGAACCTATCATAGGGAGTAAAGGACACGTTTCGGCAATATTGTCGGGCAAGCGTGAAATCACCTTAAAAATGGCTCAAAAGCTTAAAAACTATTTTGGCATTCCAGCCGAAGCATTTTTACATAGTACCTAAAATAGATTTAAGGTAATTATGTTTATTAAGAAAAAATACCCTTCTTAACTCTTTAAACACAAGGAATATTCCTTATTGCATCGAAAGTTAACCAATTAAACACTAATTCCTTACCTTTACATAGTTACAAATAAAAACTCTGAAAGTCTAGTGACCCTATTGGTGACCCTGTTTTAAATAATGTATCGAAAGCCCCGTATTTACTGGGATTATTATAAAGGCATCGGAACCTCTTTCTCCGCCACATAAGGTTTCAAAAGAAACTTTAAAAGTCAAAAGCCTTTAAACACTAGTGTTTAAAGGCTTTTTTGATTTTGGCAACCTTTCAAAAAACACCTACTTTATCAAAGAACAGTGCACCTATTAGTGCACCCAAAAATTTTGGATTTTTTTTCCATTTTGGGTGCACTAAAAAAGAGAATTCCCCGGGAATTCCCTGATACCATAGGGCTCTATCGAAATTTTTAAATCAATTTGAATATTAATTTAAAAACTAGATACCATGTTAAAAGTAATTTTTTACCTAAAAGCTGAAAAAGTAGACAAAATCGGAGAATCACCTGTATTTGCCCGCATATCCTACAAAACGAAAACCATTGCCATAAGCACGGGAAAATCCATCTCTAAAGAAAGATGGCTCTTTACGAACAACCTAAGAAATGTTCTAAAACTAGAAAAAGAAAAAGTGATCAAAAACGCTCTTGATCTTTTTCAACTCAATGCAGAGAAAAAATTCAATGAGCTCTTCAAAATTGATCCCGAAGTATCCTTAGAATTATTAAAAGCTGAGCTAAGCGGAAAAACAAAAATAAAAGGCAACACAAATCAGGTTACCATTATTAAAATTCTGGACAAGTATATTAAATATTTTAAAAGAAAAGTACTAAATGAGGAACGCTCTAGTGCTTCACTTCAAAAATATGAACGATCTAAAGAACTCATTTTGAATTTTATCAAAAAAAACTATGGGATGAATGATAGGTTCTGTCGCATCTGTCAAGCACCTACTTATTAGTGCTTCCGTTGGGTCATGCTACCAATGAACAGAATGATTTAAACGTAGTTATACCAGGATTAATCATCTGTTTCTTTCTTAACAGCCAAGGAAGGCCAGTCTAAAATTATAATTCCAACTGTTTTCCGTGAAGATTATTTAGGTGGTTTACGACAGTTGACAAGAAGATCGGAGCCTGATACCTATATTAGAATGCTACAGAGGGCACAGCTTTTCAGCAGTTCAATTTCCGGTATCAGCGCAGAAGAAGTCAAAGTCGTTCTTGAGCAGAGTAATGCATTTAAAGAAGGCGAGCAGTATATCTTAAAAATATCCGGCCCGTCAAATTAATTATCACCTAAAGTCCCCTGTGATACAACAAAAAAATAGATTAAACAAATAAGTGAAATAATTATTATTTTTTTATACTTTTGTATGACATATCAGTCACTAACACCAAAAAACCGACTTTATGAATGATAAACAATACATAAATTGGATCGCAATGAGTGATTATTCATTAGCGCAAACCATTGGTGCTTTTGTGAAACACCATCGCTTAGCTCAGAACAAAACTCAGGAAGAAGTTGCCGTCGCTGCAAATATAAGCCGTTCTACACTCAGTTTACTTGAAAAAGGAGAAGCAGTTACAATTCCTACCTTACTTCAGGTTTTACGCGTTTTAGATTTGCTTTATATCTTGGACATATTCAAAATACAAGAGCAAATAAGTCCAATAGAATTGGCAAAATTGGATCAACAAAAAAGACAAAGAGCTAGAAATAGCGATAATAATACAAATAAACAAACAGACTGGTAATGATAACAACGGCTTTTGTAAAAATTTGGAACGAAACCATCGGCGCTGTAGCATGGAATCCGGAAACAGGTGTAGCCAGCTTTCAATTTGAACCAAAATTTTTATCTGAAAAATGGGATATTGCACCCTTAAAAATGTCCATTGCAAATGCTAACAGACGTGTTTTTTCTTTCCCGGAACTACGGGATGTTAAAACATTCAAAGGCCTTCCTGGCTTGTTAGCAGATGTACTACCTGACGATTATGGAAACCAATTAATTAACAGTTGGCTAGCCCAAAATGGTCGTCCGGAAAATAGTATGAATCCTGTAGAGCTATTATGTTTTATTGGAAATCGCGGGATGGGCGCACTAGAATTTGAACCTTCGCAATTCAAAGCCAATAAAAGAGCTTTTGATATTGAAGTGGACAATTTGGTAACAATCACCCAAAAGATGCTTTACAAAAGAGAAGGGTTTGAAACCAATCTAAACCAAGACGAGCAACAAGCCATGATGGACATCCTTAAAATTGGAACCTCAGCAGGTGGAGCGCGTCCCAAAGCTATTATTGCCTACAATGAAAAAACAGGACAAGTCAAATCAGGGCAAACCAATGCACCAAAAGGATTTGAACATTGGTTAATAAAACTAGATACGGTAAGTGATGTACAGTTTGGGGAAAGTACTGGCTATGGCAGAATTGAAATGGCCTATTACCTGATGGCAAAAGCGGCAGGGATTGAAATGATGGAATGCCGCTTATACGAAGAAAATAGCAGGGCACATTTCATGACAAAACGTTTTGATCGTGAAGGCGGTGAGGAAAAACACCATATCCAAACCTTATGTGCCATGCAGCATTATGATTTCAACCAAATAACAAGTTTCAGTTACGAACAGTTGTTCCAAACCATGCGTTTATTAAAATTACCTTATCCACAAGCAGAACAGTTATACAGAAGAATGGTATTCAATGTAATAGCACGAAATTGTGACGACCATACTAAGAATTTTGCATTCCGTCTAAAAAAGGATGGTAATTGGGAACTTTCTCCTGCTTATGATATTTGTTTTGCGTATCGCCCAGACAGTGATTGGGTAAGTCAGCACAACTTAAGTATAAATGGTAAGAGAACCTATATTACAAAAGAAGATTTACTTTCAGTGGCAAAATCAATGAATGTAAAAAAGGCGAATACAATCATTCAACAAATTGACGATACAGTAAAAAAATGGAATGAATTCGCAGAAGAAGCCAAGGTAGAAAAGGATTTAAAAGAGCGAATCGGTAAATCACATCTAATATTATAATTTATAATGACTGATAACAAGACAGATGGACTACATACCATTTAAACACACATTACCTGATTAAAAACCTTGACACCTTCTAATAATATGCCTACTTCTCCTAATATCGCTACCATGACACCTAACCATGACACCTCAATCGTTAACCATGACACTACGAAGAGGTTCTGTCGCAGCTGTCGAGCATAAATCTACTTATTAGTGTTTTCGGTGGGTTATGCTACCAATGAACAGAATGATTTAAACATAGTTATACTTGGATTAATCATCTGTTTCTTTCTTAACATATGCACAACTTCAATTCCACTTAACGTTCTTTTAGCTGATTCAAAATTTTTAAATCCTAATCCATTTAGAATTCTCCACTTGATAAAACGATGATCTTGTTCGACAATGTTGTTCAAGTATTTACATTGCCGGATCACTATTTTAGAAAACGAACGCTGATTATAAACTCTGATAGCACCTATGTTTGATCCACTTTTGTCAATATTTATTATTCCTGGCTTACAATTATTACCAATTGCCTTAATTAAAAAAGATTGGGCACTCATCCTTTGCCTTCTTTTGGTTAATAGGAAATCAACCGTATTACCTGACTTATCAACTGCTCTATACAAATAACACCATTTACCATTAACTTTTATATAGGTTTCATCCATTCTCCAACTTTTCCCAACTCTTAGTTTTCGTTTTTTCATTTGCGCCTCGATAGAAGGACTAAACTTGTACACCCAACGCTGAATTGTAGCATGGTCAACCTGAACTCCCCGCATCTTCATTATCTCCTCAACATCACGATAGCTTAAAGTAAATCTAAGTTTGAAGTATACTGCCTGGAGAATAATAGCTTTTGGATAACAATGACCTTTAGCGTTCATGAATTAAATAATTTTTAATTCCCAAATTTAAAAATTATTCTTAGATGCGACAGAACCCCATAATCTAGTATAAAGAATTAATATTATTATTAGAAATATCATTATCAATAATATTATAAAGGTTATCCAACATATCAAAATGATTTACTACCTTTAATAAGGTATCAAGAGTAACATTCTTTCCCTCTTCTAATTTTCTTATAGTAAGTCGTGACATCTCTAAAACTTGTGCTAATTCATCTTGAGACAATCCAAATAGCAGTCTTTTTTGTTTACACCACTCACCTATCTTAAGTTTTACATCTTTAATATTAGTTGAACCTAGCATAATTACATATATATTATAATATACAAATATAGCGAAAATATAGTAAATAGTATGTTTTAATATACTTTTATTCATTAATTACTATATATTTATATTATCTAAAATTCAACACAAACATATTATAAAAGAGATTTGAACATACTGATATTACACATTTTATTACGAATACAACTACGGGTTCTGTCGCAGCTGTCGATTATAAATCTACTTATTATTGCTTTCGGTGGGTTATGCTACCAATGAACAGAATGATTTAAACATAGTTATACTTGGATTAATCATCTGTTTCTTTCTTAACATATGTACAACTTCAATTCCACTTAACGTTCTTTTAGCTGATTCAAAATTTTTAAATCCTAATCCATTTAGAATTCTCCACTTGATAAAACGATGATCTTGTTCGACAATGTTGTTCAAGTATTTGCATTGCCGGATCACTATTTTAGAAAACGAACGCTGATTATAAACTCTAATAGCGCCTATGTTTGATCCACTCTTGTCAATATTTATTATTCCTGGCTTACAATTATTACCAATTGCCTTAATTAAAAAAGATTGAACACTCATCCTTTGCCTTCTTTTGGTTAATAGGAAATCAACCGTATTACCTGACTTATCAACTGCTCTATATAAATAACACCATTTACCATTAACTTTTATATAGGTTTCATCCATTCTCCAACTTTTCCCAACTCTTAGTTTTCGTTTTTTCATTTGCGCCTCGATAAAAGGACTAAACTTGTACACCCAACGCTGAATTGTAACATGGTCAACCTGAACTCCCCGCATCTTCATTATCTCCTCAACATCTCAATAGCTTAAAGTAAATCTAAGTTTGAAGTATACTGCCTGGAGAATAATAGCTTTTGGATAACAATGACCTTTAGTGTTCATGAATTAAATAATTTTTAAATCCCCAAATTTAAAAATTATTCTTAGATGCGACAGAACCTATTTACCGCAAATAAAAAAATATGCGGTGATTAGTTTCATTTACCACCGCAATTTTGCGGTAATTATAAAGCTTATTCACCGCATTAGTATCAAAAACAAAGTATGCAATTCGAGAATTTTACTATGCAATTCGGGAATTGCACAAGTAAAGATTTGCTAAAATGCAGTCGTCCAGATAGATTTGCTGACCTCAAATAATACAATCGACGGGTATTAAATCCTTAATTAGCAGCAAATGAAAAATTATTCAAATTCGGTAATGGCAGAATTAGAAAGCCAATTAAAAATAACCTATTCCAATGAAGATAACCTAGTACACTGTTCACAGCAAGCTATTAAAGTAACAATAGCAGTCCTCTTAACACGATTCTTTTATAATTAAAGGTTCCATATAAGGAATTGATTTAAAAGTGAGGCTTTCAATAAAATTATCAAAATAAAGCACGAGTATTTTGAAGCAATAAAAAAACCATGTAGGAGAAAAACCGGAATTGGTTTTTCACTATTCCAATATTACCTGCAACCTTTACAGCTATTTTGCTGGTTTTCTGATATTCAATTTTTTTTAGAGTTCCTGAAAACACGATCCCAATTCCTCCAATAGTATGTATTTGATTATAATAAGTTGTGAGGCTTTTGATAGCAGAGACAAAACGCTTTGTAAACGCTTCGAATTGAATTTTAATTTAAGTAAATATTCGTCAAAGACGAGCTTGAAGAATTTCTTTTTCGCAACCATTTCACTATGCTCCCGAGCTATAAATTTGAAAAAACGTATTCCGAAATTAGATTGATTTGTTACACAAATATTGACTATTTGTTTTTTATTTAGTCTCTTTTTTAATATTTTGAGCACGGTATAAAATGTCAGTCGCCTGCAATAATTTTCGTTTTAAAATTGGACTAAAATTAGGATTTTCTTTTAAGAAGCGCTGTACTTCATCAAAAGCAAACTTAGACGAATATTTCCCAATCGTATTATTCAGCCAATCTTTCGGAAAGAAAATATCTCCTGTTTGCTGAATTTCTTCTATCAAATCTAATGAAAATCTAAGATAATTTTGAGCGCTTTTCTGACGTAACGAATGATGAATATTCGATAATCCATCTGAAACCCACGATTCTTTTTCTCTGTTTTTATCGTCTTTCAAAGATTCCATAAAAGCATTTCGAACTGACTCTTCTTTAGATAAAGAAGGAAGCAAAAACTCAAATCGTTTTTGTTTGTCTGGATTCGTGATTGTTACTCTTGTTTTATTTAAAATTTCATTTTCTTTTGGATGTTTAAATATAGTAAGATTCATTGCCACATTAGTATAATCGTCTTCGTTTAATTTCAACCCCGGAATCACAATTTCTTTATTCCATATCTGATATAATTTTTCTTTACCCGAATCTGAATAAGCAATTGAACTAAAAAAAATAAATAAAGTCTTTTTGATGTTGCTCGGCAAATCAGTCTGCAAACGTACATAAAGCATATCTTCCAACTGTTTTTGCACTATATTATGTTGCTTTTCTGTGAGAAATTTCCAAAAAATGGAGCTTAAATTATTAACGACTATCTTCAAAACCAATTCGTTCTGTTCTGATTGAATTGCTTTGAAGAAACAATCAAAAGCTTTAGTTGGCGGAATTTTTCCGATTAAAGTATTTTCGTAAAGATTACTATAACTTGAAGCCCTTGCCATCTCATCTTTTAAAATTAAAATGTTATCTAATTTATTCGCGTCAAGCGGAAATACACCGTATCCAAAACCATTATAATTGTATATGATACTATTGGGTTTCGGTTGCCCAATTAATTCTTTTAAATGGATGCTTTTATCTTTTAAATTGACATCTACCACTTTCACATTATCCCAATATACCAAACCGATTTGAAAAACCTGAGGCCAGACATTATTCGATTTATCTTCTCCTTTTTGACTAATTCCAAAATTCTTAATTCGGTTTTTGGCATCGTATTTAATTTTATCCGTAAGAATAGCTCTTCCCGATTTATTTACCCAAACTTTACTCCATTTCTGCATGTCGAGAAGTGTTTCTGCATCCAAAATTTCAACTAAATCATTCCAGTCGGCATTGTCATTGGAGTATTTTTGAATGTATTTTTTAATTCCGTTTTGAAAAGCTTCTTTTCCCATCGAAGCTTCTAACTGACGCATCATAATCGGAGCTTTATTATAAATAATACTTCCGTAAAGTGAACCTGCATCTTTCAAATTGGTTAAATTTTGTTTTATCGGATGTCTTCCCAACGAGCGATCTTCCGCATAAGCGCTGGCATAATGAGCGCTAAAAAACTGTAAATTATGATTCACTTTAGGAAAAATAGGATTCATAATTTTGTCTGCCATAAAATTCGCAAACACTTCTTTCATCCAAACATCATCAAACCATTTCATCGTTACTAAATCGCCAAACCACATATGTGAAGTTTCATGCGCAATTAGTTTCGCTCGGTCTAATTTTTCGCTTTCCGTAGCGCTTTTATCCAAAAACAAAGTTGATTCGCGATACTGAATTGCACCGACATGTTCCATTCCGCCATATTGAAATACAGGTATCAAAGCATAATCTAATTTCTGAAAAGGAAACTTATAACCAGTATATTTTTCTAAGAAATCTAAAGATTGCTGATGTAATTTGAAAATTGTATCGGTACTGATTTGAATCTTTTCCGGATTATTTTCGCGAAATAGCATCGTCATTTGTAAATCACCTGGTTTTTGAGTAACACTTTTAAATTTTCCAGCAACAAATGAAAACAAATAGGTACTCATTTTATCGGATTCTCCAAAAGTATAGACTGTAAAATTGCCTTTCTCGACTTTGTCTATCACATTGGCACCAGCCAAAACAGACCAATCTTTCGGAATGGCCAACCCCAATTTATAAATCGCTTTAATATCAGGCTGGTCAAAGCACGGAAACAAAGTACTCGCACGGTCTGGAACCAATAAAGTATAAAGAAAATCATCGTTTCGGTTTAAGGATAAATTACCCGCAATAAAAGAAATGGTAACTGTGTTTGCTCCTAAAATTAAATCTTTAGAAGAAATAATAATATGTCCTTTTACGCAGATCATCGCTATACTTTTTCCGTTAACTTCAATTGCTTTTATATTTTGAGATTTCTCTTTAAAATCTAAATATAAAGATTCGCTCAAATCTGATAAAGTCAAATCTAAAATTAAACGGGCGTTGATTTCTTCTTCTTTTTGATTCGGAATTTCAAAAGATAATGCATAAATTACATTTGAAATTTGATTTTTTCGAAAACGAGCCAATTGCTCTGAAACACCATTATCTAAAAAAGGACTTTCATTTTGTTTTGATTGAGAGAAACCAATAGTCATCATCAAAAAACCAAGAACACAGTATAAAATTTTCATTTGTAAAGAAATTAAGATGCGATAAATCACTCTGCACTACAAGTGAAGAGCTTTGTTTTACGAAGGAGTGAAAAGCCCCTGTTTTTTTTTATTCAATAATGAAATTTGAATTCTCATAATCAACTTTTTCCTATGATGCTCCAAATATTCATTTAATAGATTATCCGTACTATTAATAGCACTATAATCTCCAGTATCACTTACCCAAAAAGTAGCACTCAATAATGTTCCTTTAATTTTGTGAATTACATCTGTGATTTTCTAAAAGCTCTTACCTTAAAACTCTTAAGATTCTACTAATATTTCGCCCCGGAGTGTATTCAATGTGCATGTGACCTAGCCTGAACTAATTATTCCTTCTAAAATAATATTTTGTAACCCACACTATATAATAGGTTCATTGACTGACAGTATGCGAATTTCTTGTAAATCTGTACTCAAAATCCACCTGTACCTGAACCCGGTGAAAATTTGGCTGGCCTAGATAGACAGCCAATATTTATTATATTCCTAACTTCTTGCTAATTTCAACAGGAAGCCCTGCTTTATTTACCATAAAAGCAGTTGTTTTATATTTTACAAAATTCTTACTTACATACAAATACCCTTTATAGTCATTTGTTGGACCCCAGGAGTTTTTAACTACATAATATTCTTTTCCGGTTTGGTCTTTTGCAAGGCCTATAATATGCATCGCATGATCGTCCGTAGTCTGATAGTTGTCAAATGCTTTTTGACGTAATTCCGGGGTAATTTCTAACTCTGCTTTTGGTCCGTTAAACATGTTTTCTTTTTCTTCATTTGTCATGTCATCGACTTTTTTTGCAGGTATATAAGCCATACCATTCTTCCAGCTAAAACTTTTCTCACTCACGTCAGAAGCCCAAGCTACAGTAAAGCCATTTTTCAAAGCGTAGTCAATAATATCGGTCATATCATTCAGCTTAACATTGTACACTTGATCAAAGGACCAATTATCAGGAACCATTAACAGGGTTTTGGTATAGTAAGGAGCATTGGCAAAGGAGGACACTTCTATATATTCCTCGGGACTAATACCTACAACTTCTTTTGCAAATGATTGCGGAGTATAGGTTTTACCTTTATAAATGAAATTTTCGGGAACCGCTCCTAAGTAAGAATCAATTACTGCAGCATACGCTTTTTCCCAATTTGGAGTCAATTCTCCGTTAGGATTTTTTACAACTGCGGCCAATAAACCTTCCATAAGACTTCCCATTTCGGCAAACTTGTTCTTTGTGGTTCCATAATTTAACCCCGTATAAATTTCTTGAGGAACTGCTCCATATTTTTTGTACATATTAATAACATCGTGTAAAGCACCACCTTCACCAAGTGTTACTGCACCATGCATGCGAACATAGTTTTTGCCTTTTTCAACATAAGCATTTCGAGCGGAGAAAATCGGAGCCAATTCTACCGGTTGCTTCCCTAATCGTACCATTTCTGATTCTAAATAGGAATTGGTTGAATAGCTCCAGCAAGTCCCTGACGACCCTTGGTTTTTTACCGGAGTAGTAGCCAGGTTGATTATATCGGTAAATTTGAAACTTTCTACGCTTTTTTCGCTGGCATTCACTTTTAAAGAATTAACCAGACCATCTTGGGCCGAAATAGTGTTCATCCCTAAAAGAAATAGAGAGCCTATAACCATTTTTTTTACTTGAAATCGATACATATTTTATTTTTTAAGGGCTATTATTAATTTACAAAATCTTTTTTTACACCAATTAAATCAAATCAGGTTTGTTTTATTGGTCCTAGCTGAAAGTTAATCATTCAGCAGAAAACCATCCTTTTACTAATTCGTCTTCAAATGGTTTTGCCTGTTTATTTAGGAACTCATTTGTCTCTTTATTATAATCATAATCCAAAGCCCAATTTTTATGGTTTTCAGCCAACGCTTTAATTCCATTACAAACAAATTCAATTTCAGCATTTGTAGTTGTGGGATGAATAGACATTCTAATCCAGCCCGGTTTTCTCATTAAATCTCCCAAGGTGATTTCGTCAATCAATTTATGAGAAGTTTCCTGATCTACGTGCAATAAAAAATGTCCGTAGGTACCTGCACAACTGCATCCTCCACGAGTTTGGATTCCAAATTTATCATTCAATAGCTTTACACCCAAGTTAAAATGTAAGTCTTCTATAAAAAAGGAAACTACCCCTAACCTATCTCGATGCTGACCGGCAAGAATTTTAATATTTGGAATGTTGCCAAGAGATTCGAAAATAACATCGACAATTTCATGTTCCCGATTCAATATATTTTCAATTCCCATTTTTTCCTTCAGCTGGATAGCCAGCGCCGTTTTTATCACCTGAAGAAAACCCGGCGTTCCTCCATCTTCCCTATCTTCAATATTGTCAATGTACTTGTGTTCACCCCAAGGATTGGTCCAGCTTACCGTTCCTCCGCCCGGGTTATCGGGAATCAGGTTTTGATATAGTTTTTTATTAAAAACCAAAACACCACATGTTCCTGGTCCCCCAAGAAATTTGTGAGGTGAAAAGAAAATCGCATCCAAATAACTTTCTGAATCCTGCGGATGCATGTCTATTGTAACATACGGACCCGAACAGGCAAAATCTACAAAACAAAGCCCATTATGCTGGTGCATGATTTTAGCAACCTGGTGATAAGGAGTTCTAATCCCGGTAACATTAGAACAAGAAGTTATCGAAGCAATTTTAAAACTTCGCTCCTTATATTCTTCTAATAAAAGCTCGAGATTGGCTATACTAAATAGTCCATCTTCATTCGACGGAATAACAACAACATCTGCTATAGTTTCCAACCAGGACGTCTGATTGGAATGGTGTTCCATATGCGAAATAAATACAATTGGTTTCTTTTCAGCAGGAATAGTAATAAAATCCTTTAAATTCTCCGGTATTTTTAATCCCAAAATACGTTGGAATTTATTGACAACGCCTGTCATTCCGGTTCCATCCGTAATTAAAACATCATCGCCACTGGCATTCACATGCTGTTTAATGATGTGCCTCGCATGATGGTATGCTTTAGTCATTGCTGTTCCCGAAACTGTAGTTTCAGTATGGGTATTGGCCACAAAAGGACCAAACTCATTCATTAACTTTTCCTCGATAGGACGGTACAAGCGGCCACTGGCGGTCCAATCCGTATAAACAATTTGTTTTTTTCCGTAGGGCGATTCAAACTCTTGGTCAATTCCTATTATATTCTGACGGAACTTTTCAAAGTAAAGCTCCAATTGTGTCGGTTTTTCAACTGTGATCATCATAAATTATTTTAGTTGCACTCTATTTATACTCAATGAGCAAGTCCCCTTTTTCGACCATGTTATTTTCTTTAAGATGGATTTCGTGTACGAGTCCAAAACCATGCGCCAATACCGTATTTTCCATTTTCATGGCTTCAATAGTAAACAACGGCTGGTTTTCTTTTACCTCTTCACCTACTTTAACCCATATTTTACTTAATAAGCCCGGTAATGGAGCACCAATTTCCTTGTTTGATGCTGCTTTTCTATGTTGAATTACATGGCTCACTACCGACTTGTCTTTTATTTCAATAGCTTTCGTTTGCCCATTAAGTTTAAAATAAACAGTCCGTATTCCATTTAAATCCGCCTCAGATTTATACAGGAACTTGACGATAATTGTTTTTCCTTCCGAAATATTGATTATGACTTCCTGATTCGGTTTCAATCCGTAAAAGAAAGTAGTAGAAGGTATCGCGCTTACATTGCCATATTTCTCAATTACCTTAAAATAATCCTCAAAAACTTTTGGATAAAATTTATACGATAAGAAATCGGCCATAGTACAAGAGGAAGAAAATTTTCTCTTAAAAATTTCAAACTCTGTACCGAAATCAACGGGAGTTAAATAGGCATTGGGTAAATCTAAAAATGGTTTTTCCCCTTTCAGCACCATTTTTTGAAAATCCCTTGGCCACCCTCCATCGGGTTGTCCCAATTCACCTTTAAGCATTCCTTTTACAGAATTGGGAAAAGACAAAGTATCCCCATTATCCAATATATCTTGTTTACTAAGATTGCCATTCACCATAAACATAGCCAAATCTCCAACTACTTTTGAAGAAGGAGTTACTTTGATTATATCTCCCAATAAATGATTGGCATCTTCATAGGCTTGTTTAATATCTGACATTTTCTCTTCCAGACCCAAAGAATAGGCTTGCGGTTTAAGATTTGAATATTGCCCTCCCGGAATTTCATGTTTATAAACTTCGGCGGTGCTCGATTTTAAATCCGATTCAAATGGATAATAATATTCTCTTACATCTTCCCAATAATTGCTGTATTGGTTTAATTTTTCAACATCAAACTTCGAATCTCTTGGAGTGCCTTTCAAGGCCTCTACCAGTACATTAAAATTAGGTTGGGAGGTTAATCCTGACATAGAAGCCAATGCTACATCAATAATATCAACACCAGCTTCGACCGCTTTAAGATATGTAGCCGACTGTATTCCCGCAGTATCATGGGTATGCAGATGAATCGGAATAGCAATTGATTTTTTTAATTCTGTGATCAGTTTTTCGGCAGCGTACGGCTTCAATAAACCGGCCATATCCTTAATACATAAAATATGAGCCCCGGTATCTTCAAGTCTTTTTGCCAGATCCAGGTAATAATTCAAACCAAATTTTTGACGCTCAGGATTCATAATGTCGCCTGAATATCCCATACAAACTTCTGCAATAGAATTCGTGTTTTTAATTACCGCATCGATACTCGTTTTCATATTGTCGATACTGTTTAATGAATCAAAAATCCTAAAAACATCAATTCCTTTTTCAGCGGACACTTCAATAAATTTTTCTATTAAGTTATCCGGATAGGCAGTGTATCCTACTGCATTTGCACCTCTAATCAACATTTGAAGCAGTACGTTGGGCATTGCCTTTCTCATTTCCTCTAATCGATCCCAAGGACTTTCATTCAAAAATCGCATGGCGACATCAAAAGTGGCTCCTCCCCATACTTCCATAGAGAACATCTGAGGAAAATCTTTGGTAAACGATTTTGCAAACGGCAACATATCTATCGTACGAACCCTTGTAGCCAATAAGGACTGATGTGCATCTCGCAAGGTACAATCGGTAAACAAAATTTGATTTTGGTCCTTAATCCATTGTGAAAAAGCGCGGGGTTTCAATTCGTCTAATAATTGTTTGGTCCCATCAGGATAATACAACCCTTCGGAATTAGGCAACTTAGGGGTTAAAAATTTCTTCTCAGGCAAAATAAATTTAACATCTGGGTTTCCGTTTACAATAGTATTCCCTATAAATTCCAGATTTTTTGTGGTAGGGTCTGAATTTTTTTTGATTTTCATCAACGAAGGATTATCTCCAATAAAATTCACCGTAATATTTCCTTTTTGAAAATCAGGATGTACAATTAAATTTTCCAGGAATGGGATATTGGTTTTAACACCACTGATGGTAAACTCTTTTAAAGTTCTTAAAAGTCGTTGACTTGTCCCTTCCAGTGTCCTGCCTCTCGCCGTGATTTTAACCAACATGGAATCGAAAAATGGTGAAATCTTAACTCCGGAATACGAGCTTCCTTCGTCTATCCTAATCCCATATCCTCCGGCATTTCTATAGGAAATTATAGTTCCATAGTCGGGTGTAAAATCATTGGCAGGGTCTTCGGTGGTGATCCTGCACTGAATTGCAAAACCATTGCATTTTAAGCTTTCCTGTCCTAATATATAAATTCCCGGACTTGATAATTTATGACCGCAGGCAATAAGGATCTGACTTCTCACGATATCAATTCCAGTTACTTCTTCGGTAACAGTGTGTTCGACCTGAATTCTGGGATTTACCTCTATAAAGTAAATATTTTCGGCTGCATCAACCAGGAATTCAACAGTCCCGGCGTTATTATAATTTACTTCTTTAGCAATTGCCAGCGCGTAACCGTACAGTTTGTCTTTTGTTTCTTGTTTTAGATTAGGTGCCGGTGCAATCTCCACCACTTTTTGAAATCTTCTTTGTACACTACAATCCCGCTCAAACAAATGGACAATGTTACCATAATTATCTCCTAAGATTTGTACTTCAATATGCTTGGGACTTTCAATAAATTTTTCAATGAATATAGTGTCATCACCAAAAGCTGTTTTTGCCTCTCTTTTAGCTTCATTAAAGAGCCCTTCTAATTGGTCTGCTTTTCTAACAACTCTCATTCCCCTGCCACCTCCTCCTGACGCTGCTTTTAGCATCAATGGATATCCTATCCGGGTCGCTTCCTGCTCTACAAGATCAAATGAAGAAAGGACTATTTGACTATCTTCAATTAGCGGAACATTGGCCAGTCGGGCAATTTTTTTGGCAGCCACTTTGTCCCCCAATTGCGCCATAGTGTTAGGGTTCGGACCAATCCAAAGGATGCCATTCTCTAAACATTTAGAGGCAAACAATACATTTTCAGAAAGAAAACCATAGCCCGCATGAATAGCATCTACACCTTCTGCTTTGGCTACTTTAATAATTTCATCGATATCCAGATAAGGCTTTAACGGATCAGTGTCTTTGCCGATCTGATACGCTTCGTCTGCTTTATACCTATGAAGTGAATATCGGTCTTCAAAGGTGTAAATAGCAACTGTTTTAATTTTAAGTTCGGAAGCAGCACGAAAAATACGCAGTGCAATCTCTCCTCTATTTGCAACTAGTAATTTTGAAATTGTTTTCATTTTTATAATTAAGTGTTATTTCCTGGACATTCAATTGCTGTACTAACTAGGGACGGTTTTTAAATTCGGCACAAGATCAAATTGACTCTTTAATGCATGGTTCTACTTGATACTGTTCTATGCTAGCCAAATATCTTTCTGCATCTAAAGCAGCCATACAACCTGTTCCGGCAGCAGTAACTGCCTGACGGTACACGTGATCTGCTGCATCACCCGCTACGAAAACCCCATCAACATTCGTTTTTGAAGTCCCTGGAGTATTAACAATATATCCTGTCTCGTTCAGGGTAATAAAGTCATTAAAAATATCCGTATTGGGTTTATGACCAATAGCCACAAAGAAACCTGTAGCGGCAATATCAAAAATAGCTCCTGTAGTTTTATTTTTTGCTCTAACACCTTCCACTACTTGCTGGTCTCCCAATACTTCAACAGTGTCGTGATTCATTAATATGGTTATATTCGCTGTTTTACGAACCCGCTCTTCCATGATTTTTGACGCTCTGAATTTTTCACTTCGCACTAACATCGTTACTTTTTTACAAAGTTTTGATAAATAGTGTGCTTCTTCACAAGCTGAATCTCCTGCCCCAACGATTACTACTTCTTGATTTCTATAGAAAAACCCATCACAAACTGCACAGGCAGAAACGCCGCCACCCATTTTCAAATAGTGTTGTTCTGAAGGCAAACCTAAATATTTAGCGGAAGCTCCGGTCGAAATAATTACGGTTTCACAATGCAATTCTTTAGTGTCGTTGATCCAAACTTTATGAATAGCTCCCGAAAAATCTACTTTAGTTGCCCAACCGTCACGTACATCGGTACCGAACCGTTGTGCCTGCGCCTGCAATTGAACCATCATCTCAGGACCAGTAACTCCATCAACATAACCGGGGAAATTTTCCACCTCATTAGTTGTCGTTAATTGGCCCCCAGGCTGAATCCCCTGGTATAAAACTGGATTCATATTAGCTCTGGCGGCATAAATAGCTGCAGTATAACCTGCTGGACCAGAACCTATAATAAGACATTTAATTTTTTCTATTGTATCTGACATACTATTTTTTTTCTTTGTTTATATATTTTAATTTAAAAATGATATCAATTTTACTACTATTTTCTAGCTGTTCCCAACGGTTAGCAATAAGTAGCTCTAGCCGTTTAGAGTCATTTTATACTTTTTTTATTACGAGGCCAAAAAGAAAAACCCTAGAAATCTTATACTATATTTTGTTTTTGGTGACTATTTATGCTCGTGAAATAATGGTTTTAGCTACTTTCCAGAATAAATTTCTTGAGCGAAAGTAAAGTATCCACAACATAGTTTCTGTGACTTTTATCACAGTTCAATGCCTATTATTTCAGCTTCTTTATCTTCCTCTAACAACAAAGAATTACCCATTCTATCGGCTTCGTTTTGAAGTGCCAATGCGATTTTATCACCTGAAATAGTCTCGTAGTAATTGGTTAGATCATACTTGGATAGTAGCTTAAATTTGTGCCCAAGATTTTGTAAGTATTGCTAATTAAGGTTCCCTTTTTCTTATTAAATGTAGATGCACGTAAACATCAAATATTCTAAAAAATGCGGTGATCAGGTATTTCCAAAACCTCATTTTTGGATCCTACCCGATAGACAGAAAAAACTCATTTTCCGATATGCCAGCGTCATTACACTGCAGAAAAAATATGAATCGTTTTAAAAAACAATCACTTTGGATCTAAAACCCAAAGCAATTCCTTTCAAAGAATTAACAACTTCTATATAAACTAATTTTTAAAAATAGGATCTGCCAGTTTTTAACCAGTTGTGGAACTCTAATAAAAGGTCCATTTTTTGGCATAAAATTATTGGCATGAGGCTGTTCCTGCCCCTGTACTCCAGATTGCTTTGGAACGAAATATCCCGTTGTACTTTGATCTTCTACTAAATATTTTTGAGCTACAGGTAAAATCCCAACGGTGCTTGTTTGTTTTGGAAATTTTGCCTTTTATGGTATTGGGCAAGTTGTCGAATAATCCGTTTCTGATGTAATGTTTGACATTGGTATCCCATGAAATACGAGAAGATGAATAGATCCTAAAAATGCGTCATAAATTGTCTGACAATACTATGAAATTAAAAACAATAGGAAACTATTTTCTTCCAATACCAATCAAAATAGAAAAACCCAATACCAAAAACGTACTCTAACATTAGGATTTCCTTTTTCTTTTCCAAAACATCGGGCATTTTTAATCACTCAATAACATTATAACAACTCATTTTCAATACAATACCTTAAATGGAACGCTTTTTAAAAAAAGAATCGTGTGAGTAGTCCAGCTCCAACAACTGACATTTCTTAAGAAAATGCTATTGAGAAAATAGTTCTAAATAAATACTCTCCATCGCTTCAAATTCTACTTCAGTAATTTCCTCAAAATATTTTTTTCTTCGATTGGGAAAAATGCCTTTATTTTGATGAAGGTACATAATGACATCACTTAGTCTCTTATCGGGCATATCGATCAAAAGCCTTTAAACACTAGTGTTTAAAGGCTTTTTTGATTTTGGCAACCTTTCAAAAAACACATACTTTATCAAAGAACAGTGCACCTGTTAGGGATCAAATATCTGATGATATAGGGATTTCATCAATTAAAATTGGACTACAAAACAATAGATTTTTATACTTTAATTCCAATTTACACAGAAGAATTGGAATTAAAAATGAAAAAAGGAGTTGATGCTTTATTTGATGGTTTTGATAAATTTGGTGTAAGTGATATTTTAGATTTAAATAGACCAAATACGGTAAAAAGAAAAAAAACTATTTGGTCTATTCTAGCATATCTTGTCCAGATGGCCCAGATTAGTCAGCAGATCGTTAGCACGGAATCAAACTGACGTAGTAATCCACACTCAAAATAAAGAGCATTTAAACAATTGTAAAAGTTGATTTATTACTTTAAACCATAAAGTAAAGTTTAAATAAATAGCTATTAGCGGCGATTATCGCCGTTATTAGAATAATTTGCAAATTAAATAATCTATCTATTCTCCTAAATCTTCTGGATCATATCGCATATCGCGATATGCAATATATCTAAATCATATACCCGATAAGGTATAATGCAATAAAAAACATAATATTTATACCCGTAAAGGTATAAATCAAATAAAATCACTATATTTATACCCGAAAAGGTATACTATTATGAAATCGCCATGATTCAAAAAAACTACCACAAATGAAGAATGGCGATACCATATTCCTTAAAAAAACAAATATTATCAACGTATGAAATACCCATGATTTAGCAAGCGCAAACCCCCATGAGTTTTTCACGGAACGTGAATATATTCGTAAATTAGATGTCTAAAAAACATTTAAGATTATGGAAACAGTTCAATTCG